>CAZMHW010000385.1:0-4252 GCA_964566105.1 uncultured Akkermansia sp. | reverse complement strand
CCTTTGTCGTACACAAGATTAAATTCCACATAGCGACCACGGCGAAGTAATTGCCACTCTTTATTTTTCTCGCTGTATGCTTTGTCTTTATTTCGCCTGATTAATTCCACATAGGTTGGTGCAAAGGTTTCACCTACTTCTTTCCAAAAAGCAAAGTTATCCTCAAAACTCATTTCTGCATTTTCATTCAAACGATCAAAAAAGATTCCACCAATGCCCCGTGTTTCTTTGCGGTGACTGATGTAAAAATAATCATCGGCCCATGTTTTAAATTTTGCGTAATAAGCAGTGTGATGTTTATCACAGACTTTTTTTAGTTCGTTATGAAAAAAAACAGCGTCTTCTTCTACAATATAATGGGGCGTCAGGTCAATTCCTCCACCCAGCCATTTTACACCGTTACTCATTTCAAAATAACGAATGTTCATGTGAATGATAGGCACCATTGGGCTTTTGGGGTGTATCACAATAGATACACCTGTTGCAAAAAACTGTGGTTTGTTTTGTGGGTTGGCAGATGCAGATGCCGTACTGTGTTCTTTTTCCTTGAAAAGAAAATCAGGAGCAAGGCCTTCTACTGCACTAAAGAGAACGCCTCCCTTTTCAATAACTGCACCTTCTTTGATAATGCGTGTCCGGCCTCCGCCACCTTCTTGGCGAATCCAGTTTTCTTCTTCAAATTTGGACTGTCCGTCAGCTTTTTCAAGGGCTGCACAAATAGAGTCCTGTAGATTTCTGAGCCAGGATGAGATGTTGTTTCGGTTTATTTCCATCCAGTTTTTTGTAAGTGATACTCGTTGTATCGGAAAATATACACCCCGCGGTTATCGAATCCTGTGGCCAGGTCCGGACGGGCAAACTTAAAACGCATGTAATTTGTTTCGAGCGGAAGGTTATTTAAGTTGTAAATAAAGTCTGGGCCATTTGTTTTTAAATTTTGCAAATAATAAATGCCAATATCAAATCCAATGTAGTAGTATTCTTCAGGAATGGTTTGCTGTTGTTCGATGTATGAGCGGGCAATAGTAGAGTAGGCACTGGTATTTGTTAAATTAAATTGGTGTGGAAATACATAATGTAATTGGTTGAGGTATTCCTGGTCAATGTTATCGGTTTCTGTAACACTTTGCCAGCCACACAGGGTCACATCTTTCCGGTCTGCGAAAATGGCGAGTTGCGTGGTGAAGTCGGCTAGGAAAACCTGATTGCTGCTTAAACAAATAATAATGTTTTTTACATTTGGTTTAAACGCGGCCTTTAGACCGCTGATGCCTCTGGCAAGTGTAACTGTATCTTTCAGGGATTTGCCTAGAAGTTTCTGTTTTTCGTTGTAGTATTTCTTAAAGGCATTCACAAAACCCAATTCTTTTTTGTCTTTGTCAGAAAGCAACATCAGAATAATAGTTGAATTCCCTGACATTAAAGAATCAATACTGTAATCAGCCAGGCTTTCCAGCAAAGTGAACTGGGAGGGGTTTGTTTTCGAAATGTAAATGTTATTGAAGAGGATTTTATTTTGCGTAGTAATGGGCGATATAATTGGGATGCTTAACTCTTTAGCACGTTTGGATATAGTCTTAAATCCACTGGCATAAAGTGGGCCAAAAATCATATCCAGGTCTTTGAATTTAGATTCACTCACAATGTGCGCCAATTTTGCAGAATCTTTATCGTCGGCTTCGTACAGTTCAATATTTATTTCAAAATCTTTGGCAGACAGGGAATCTACCGCTCTTTTAAAACCGAGGTAAAAGTCAACAGCGAGTCCTGGTACATTTGGGAAATTTCCGTTTGTTTTAGCGAGTTCATTCACATCGAGAGCAAGGGTCTGATCTAAACGAAACGGGAGAATCACCCCAATGTTGTATTTCGTTTTTTTAGGTTTTGAAACAGGCTTAAAAGAACTGGAGTCGACCACATTAAAACCATTGGACTTATTTTCTTTTACAGTCGCAGTCTGTTTTGTTTCTTTCTGTTCTTTTACAACGGCTGGTTTGCGCTTTACTTTCTCCCCTACTATAATAAGCTGACCTTCTTTTAAGGCCGCTGGGGTAATGCCCGGATTATAGGTTGCTAATTGTTTTTCGGTAATATTAAAACGTCGTGTAATTGAATAAACCGTTTCACTTTTTGCAACCTTATAAGTGATGTATTTGGTTGTATCAATAACACCGGTGCTGAATGAGCCTGCAGTGAGGGTCGTCGGACCAGTCGTGCTGCTTGCAGGAGCAAAAGGTATCTTTATCTCCTGATCAACTTTAGCTCCAAGTGTTTTTAATTCGGGATTTGTTTTATAGATCTCGTCGAGTGTGGCAGAATATAGTTTCGAAATAGAGTAGAGACTTTGTCCTTTTTCTATTTTATGGATGTAGTATTTTTTTCCATCAATGGTTTGAATGTTGTTCGATTTTGTCTGCGCCATCATCAGGCAGGAAACAAAAAGTAAAAAACAAAAAAGCAGAGATTTATTTAATTGGTTTTTAATCATTAAGATTTTAAGGGATTCGTTTATAATCCATGTTAGTGGGTGCTTACTCCCATTCAATGGTTGCCGGGGGCTTGGAGCTAATGTCATACACCACCCTGTTAACTCCTTTTACCTTATTAATTATTTCGTTACTTATTTTAGCAAGAAATTCGTAAGGTAAATGACACCAGTCTGCGGTCATACCATCTGTACTGCTCACGGCTCTGAGAGCTACCACACTTTCGTAAGTGCGTTCATCGCCCATTACCCCTACACTTTGAATTGGTAAAAAGATAGCACCGGCCTGCCACACATCTTTGTAAAGGTTATGCGTTTTTAAACCTTCAATAAAAACATGATCTACTTCCTGGATAATCCGGATTTTTTCTTCGGTGATTTCACCAAGTATCCGTATAGCCAGACCAGGACCCGGGAAAGGATGCCTGTTAAGAATAGCATCCTCAAGCCCCAACGCTTTGCCAACCCTGCGTACCTCGTCTTTAAACAGGCTACGTAGTGGTTCAACAATTTTTAATTTCATGTAATCCGGTAAACCACCTACATTGTGGTGAGATTTAATGGTAGCAGAAGGCCCTTTTACACTCACACTTTCGATCACATCTGGGTAAATGGTTCCTTGTGCAAGCCATTGAGCGTCTTTGTCAAGTTTAGATTCGTAATCAAATACATCAATAAAAACCTTACCAATAGCTTTACGTTTTTTCTCAGGATCGGAAACACCCCGGAGTTCGCTGTAAAATTTTTCCTTGGCATCAACACCTTTTACGTTTAAGCCCATGTGCTTATAGGACTCCAGAACGTTTTCGAATTCGTTTTTACGCAATAAGCCGTTGTCAACAAATATACAGTGCAGATTGGTTCCGATAGCCTTGTGAAGTAACATGGCGGCCACGCTACTGTCTACGCCACCACTTAACCCCAGAATCACTTTTTCGTTTCCTATTTGTTTCTGAAGATCAGAGATAGTTGTTTCGATGAAAGAAGCCGGTGTCCAGTCGCCTGTGCACTTACAAACACCGTAAACAAAATTCTTAAGGATTTTAGCACCTTCAGCAGTGTGGTACACTTCCGGGTGAAATTGAATGCAGGATGTTTGTTCGCCAACAATGTCGTATGCGGCAATCTTAACATCGTGTGTGCTGGCGGTTATTTTGTAGTTTTCAGGTATTTTTAAGATGGTATCAGCGTGACTCATCCATACGACTGAATCATCTGCTACGTCCTTAAATAAAGGAGATGTTTTATCCTTTATTTCCAGGTGAGCTCTGCCGTATTCCCTTGAGTTCGATTTCCCTACTTCTCCGCCAAAAAAATGCGCAAGGTATTGAGCCCCAAAACACACGCCTAAAAGTGGTAATTTACCTTTAATAGCTGAAAGATCGGGTTGAGGTGGATTTTCTTCACGCACACTGTGCGGGCTTCCTGAAAGGATAACCCCTTTAATGTTAGGGGTTATGGACGGTATTTTTGTATAAGGATGAATTTCGCAATAAACGTTTAACTCGCGCAAACGACGGGCAATTAACTGTGTAAATTGGGAACCAAAATCTAAAATGAGAATCTGTTCTTGCATAGAGAACAAAAATACAATTTAATTTTAGGCCAAAAAGCCATATAAAGCCGGGGTTAAACATTTTTAAGAAAAATGCTTAGTTTTTTTGCAGAAGTCAAAATAATCGTATATTTGCACTCTCAAAATTTTTTTGAGAAAGTTCGGGGTGTAGCGTAGCCCGGTATCGCGCCACATTTGGGATGTGGAGGTCG
>CAZMHW010000384.1:0-4253 GCA_964566105.1 uncultured Akkermansia sp. | reverse complement strand
CCGCCGGAGAAAAGGTGCCAGACGGGCTTCCATACAATACGGATACACTGTCGGTTCCTGTGTTAGCGGCAGCGATGTCCAGATTCCCGTCACTATTGTAATCGCCCGATGTAATCGCTTCCGGCCAATTTCCAACTGGATACTTTACCACAGGGGCAAAAGACCCGTTGCTCGTTGCCAGAAATACTGAAACATCTTTGCTTCCTAAGCTGGTAACAGCCAAATCTTTAAATCCGTCGTTGTTAAAATCGCCGGAAGTCCCGTCATAACAAGAATTACCGCCATTGATGGATAGAACATTACTGGTAATAAATCCACCCATTCCGTCACCGTAATACCTGTGAAAATAGGGAAGGCAAAAGTTGGTGATAATCAGATCTGGCTTAGCATCGTTGTTAAAATCATCGGTTAATACAGAGAGTGGATGTGTACATCCGGGATAACCTCCAGGTGAGACGGTAAAGGAACCATTTCCGTTACCAATAAGAATTTTGGCAATCCCTTGGTCCAATAAAGCGATCAGATCTATTGCGTTATCCTGATTCAGATCTGTTGCAGTTAGAGATCTAACCAGTGATAGACTAATGCCTGTGCCGTTGTTAAACGTGCCATTGCCGTTTCCAAGATAAATAGTGATCCCAAATTGAGAACCAATAGCCAAATCCTGTTTATTGTCGTTGTTAAAATCGGAGGAAACAATACAAGTTGGGCTTGATCCGGCAGTAAGAGTGGTCGCGGGATAAAGACATAATTGAGATTTAAGTGAATGTAAGGAGAACAAAAGTGCAAACAGAAGTGATAGTTTTGTTTTCATACAAATAGGGTTATAGTCTGAGTGACAGAACAATTAACGTGCCAAAATCTGTTAAATACAACCGCTAAAATCCCCCTTTAAACGTGAAACCTTAATTTTTACCACAGGTGTTTTGATATAATCTTTTTACTTCCGGATTTTCAAGCACCTGAAAGGTCATAAAGGGTTCACCAAACAATTTGCAGTAGCGGTCCTGATTTTTTTCTTTCGCCAGTTCAAGGGCTTTAGCAAAGGTGCGGGAATAATATTTTTCCTGCACCCTGCTGGCCGAACTGATGTAAGTAAACACAAGGTTTTCATTCACTTTGTTCATACCTAAATAAGGCTCCAGAATAGTGGCGGCGTAATTAAAATCCTTAGCACGGTTAAACACACTGGCAAGTTTTAAAGCGTTTTGCCAGGTGGCTTCTTTTATGTTGTAAAATTGTTTTATGCGAGTGATGCACGCCTCAATAAGTGCTTCCGAATTAGCCATGGTATCCAGCGTTTCCATGATCTTGAATTGCCATTCAATGTTTAAACCGTTTACGTAATTACTGTCTATTTTGCCATACAGATTGTTAATGGTTTGTTGTACCTGGTTTTGATGATCCACATTACCTGCACCGCTGTCGAGTTTAAGTTGACAGAACACTTTGTTGTACTGTAAAACCGGATTGGTAGGTTCCATGGCCAGTAAGCGGTCAAAGGTTTGTTCATCCTCTGGGTCAACGCTGTTATTGGCCAGGTATTTGTAATAAATATGATTATTCACAATGCCCAGATTTTTTGAGTTTTCCTCAATTTTTAAACTGTCGTAAATGTGCGCAGGATATCTTCCTTCGTTTACACGTTTGTTTATAAACTCCATGATCTTATAGGACAGTTTGGTATTACCCGCTTTAACGGCCCGGTTAAAACTCACTGCTGAAAATTTTATTTCCTTATCTCCACTCACATCGTAATTCACATCCATGATAATCTGTGCGAAGCGTTCTTTTGCTAAAATAGGTTCCAGTTCCGCAAGGAGTTTTTTATCACTATTTATTCTTTCTATGGCTTTGTTTTTGCCCAGGTTCACAATATCCGCGTATTTTCCATCTTCGTTTTCCAATAAGAATAAGCCCCAACTGTCGTTCGTTTTTATGGTGGGTGTGATTTTGTTATTCTGCATGCCCTGCAAGACATTTACCACACTTTCCGCCCGTTTTTGCTGGAGTTTGGAGTTAGCAACAGAATCACCTTCAATGGAGGCGTAGGCGTAAATGTATAAACCATCAATGATAAAATCCGGTTCATTCATGGCTTTGATAAAAGGTTCGATATCCGCCTGTTTGAATTCCGCTTTGTTTTTTTCGAAAGGAATAATAAAATTGACAATAGAACTTTCAGACTTAGGTTCAAAGACAGGTTTTAATCCTTTACTGTTTTGAATAGGAAGAAGACCTATCGGAGTATTGCTTTCGTTAGCACCTGTTTCGGTATAGCCACGGGTTATTGTTTTGCAGAGGACACCGTTTTGAATAACCAAAAGGTTTAGTTCGTAAGGACCAGTGATCTTAGGGTCAAATTTCCCGATTTCTACTTCAATTCCCTTTACTTTTCGATTAGCCTTTTTATCCTTGGTTACGAGTAAGTTTTTTTTGAAGAGTTTGTCCTTATATAAAACATTCCCCATCACACCTTTGTTAAGCAGATTATTATCTACTATGTTATAATCGGCACTGATGTATTGACTGCGTTGAACAATGTCTACCGCAAGTCCGTCTTTTTGTTTTTTTAGAAAACGACGCAGATCCTTTGCATTTGGGTAACGCAGGTAAATTTTATCACCTGAAACGTACAGGCCTTTTTGCAGGAGGTCGTAATTCCTCCAGCGTTCACAGGTTTTGCAGATTTTTGGATCGGGAGATTTTAGTTTTTTGGATTTGGCATTAAACGGAACGGTGAGCTGTTTTTTATAAATCACTCCACCGTTGGTGATGTCGTAGCCCCCAAAAAAAGCGCTGACATATACTTTTTCACCATCTTCATCAATGGTTCCAACAATGCCCACCAGTGTGTATTTTGGATTGGTAACTACCGGTAAATCCTTCGCGTTATTTTCCCAGCGGTTGTAAATTACTTTGGCAACTTCCTGTGTAGAAAATTCTTCACGTCCTTTACTTATAACTCCCTTCATCGTTAACTCCTCTCCCTTTTGAGTAGCGCCTACAATTTTTAAATACTTGAGAGAGTTGTTCCGGTCTGTTTTTTCAGAGTCGTTGTCGGCCATGTCCTGTGCACTCATCTCAGCGGCGCCTTGCAGCATTTCGCTCATCTCGAGTGTGTCCAGACCCTTACTCAGGCGGAAACGATTTAATTCGCGGAGAAGGACTTTTGGTAAATTTTCTGATCTGAATCCTTTATCATCTCCTGACGAAACCTGGGAGAAGGAACTTAGAGCTAAGAACACTACCACGAGGGAGACTAAACAACGCTTCATTTTTTTAGTTTAAGAACACAAAATAAATATTATTGTGATAAACTTACCGGGCTTTCCCAAAAGGTTTTAAACAGCGGTTGGTGGTAATTCAGGGTTTGCCGGTTTTAATCCACTCTTCTATCGCATATTGATTGAGTTCAAAGTAGTCAACTTTTTTTACAACCATGCCGTTATCCAGGTAATAAATACGCGGCAGGTGCGCAGAGGCCAATTTTACAAAAGCCTTGCCAAGACAATAGGAGGAGGGAATGTTGTCAGCCTTTGTATCGTCAATAAATGCTTTGTAGTTGGACTTATCTCCGTTTAAAATAAAATAAACCGGAAGTGCCGGGTTTTCTTTTTTAATAAGTCTGAATTTTTTGGCGGCCACCCTGCAATGAGAACAGGTAAGACTTAAAAAGGCAACTACGTGTTTACCTTTTCTCAGATCCACAACAGGTATTTCTACTTTGGCACTATCGTCCGGAGCATAGAGTAAATCCAGGTCGAGAGGGTAGTTTATTTTTTCATCCTGGTTATTTGAAGAGTAAGAGTAATCCACAGGATTCAAAAGGAAAGGGATGATGCCAACGCTCACAAAGATAAGACTCAATAAAAGCGCATTGTATTTTAATTTCCATCCGTCGAATAGAATGTAGCACAGCACGGCAGCGGCAATCATGATCACATTTTTAAAAATGGCCTGAATAGGTGTCATTCTTATATGTTCGCCAAAGCAGCCACAGTTACTGTTGTCTCCGTTAATAAGTAATTGTCCCGCCAGATAAACAATAAAAAAAAGCAAAACGGAAACCGTGAGTGGAAGTGTGAATTTGCGCAGGTTGTAATTCAGGATCAACAGCAGTCCAATAAAAAACTCAAGACCTATGAGAAGTCGCGCGATGATAGGAGCTGTGTACCAGTTGGCAATACCAATGTCGACAAACGTAAATTCGAAAGTTTCGATCACAGGAACCAGTTTGGTATACCCTGAAT
>CAZMHW010000383.1:1495-4261 GCA_964566105.1 uncultured Akkermansia sp. | reverse complement strand
CAAGCGTGGCATAGTATCTGGAATTAAGCATGTACCTCAGTGAAAGGGGCATGTCCATGTAATTGAGATTAAGAATGTAGCGTGAATAGTCGCCCACTTTAGGATTCGGATTGTGACGGGAGCCTTTCTGAGAAAAATAAAAACCCAGTTCCAGACTTGCCCTGTTGGAAATACGGCCGTTCACCGCAATTCCCGCAAAGAATCCTAATTTATCATAGCCACTGTAATTGTCACCATGCACCTGGCAACCATTTAAGCCAAGGGAAGGTTTGAGTGAAAAAACAGAAGGTGCGTTATCCTGTGATCTGAGGCAGAGAGTGGAAAAAAGAAATATAAGATACAGGAACCGCATGTAAGGTAAACTTAAAACTTATAACCAAAGCCTACCCCTATGGTACTGAGTACCTGCAAACGCGGACCGTTGATGTCACTTTTGTTGTCGTAAAGGCCATCCTTGTTCCAATCGCGTTTCACCATAATGTCGTCGTCGTAAATCATTTGACAAATGACGCTGGCTGAAATGTATTTGTTCACTTTTAAAGTTAAGAGTGTGTTAAACACCACGTCGATGTTTCCGGGATTGTGCGCGTAATTAGAGAATAAATCGAGGTAACTGTCCAGGTTCACATTTTTAAAGATGTCTTTTTTAAACTTTACAATGATTCTTCCTCCGGCTTCGTAACGCATCTTTTTGCCGTGTGTCACAATGTTACCCGCGCTGTCAGTTACCGCTTTTTCAACTCCGTACGCTCCTGCATCTGCAAGGTACTGACGGTTTACGACGGTAATTTTTCCAGCTATAGGAGCAAAGGTTACAGAGAAATAATCGGCAGGTTTGTAATCGAGACCGAGGGCTAATTGAATGTAGCCGGGAGAATTCATATCGGAAACAGCTCTGCCGTCTTTTACGTTGTTTACGTAATTGTAACCCGGCGCAAATTGTGTTCTGTAGTCACCCTGAGCTACGTAAAACCAGTATTTATTAAAGCCGTTGATGTTGTATTTGGAAAGTGCGAAGAGTTGGTCGGTATTCTTACGGAAAGGACTTTCGAAGCCCGGTCTTAACAACCCAAACTGCGCGTCAAGTTTGTTGGTCCATTCCTGTTTACCTTTTTTGTAAACGGCTTCAAAATTAAAAATAGAATTAATAGAAACATTATCCTGTCCACCACCTTGCCAGTTGCTGAGAGAGGTTTGACTGGCATTGAGACCTAAAAAGCCGGTTTTTTTCCAATACGAGGTGTCTTTTGCTGCAGGTGGAACAGTCGTTTGCGCGGTCATGGTTCCAATCACTGAAATAGCCAGAAGAATTGTTAGTCTTTTCATGATATTAAAATTCATGGTTTGTAATTGAGAACGAAAGTAGCAAAAAAACAGGCCTTTACAAGCGTTTAATCTGCGTATTCTTTCACCACGTTATACAGTGTGTCGCGTTGTACCGGGGTTTTACCAACAGATTTAATCAGGTCTACCAGCTGCTGGGTGCTAAGTTTCGGATTTTGCTCTTCTGAACCTGCCATGCTATAGATCTTAGTGGTATCGTCAATGGTTCCATCCAAATCGTCAGTGCCAAAGTTAAGGGACAATTGCGCGGTATTTCTGCCAATCATAGCCCAATACGCTTTGATATGAGGGAAATTATCGAGGTAAATGCGTGCCACGGCATAGTTGCGGAGATCTTCCACAACACTTACTTCGGGCACATGTGCCATTTCATTTTCTTTGTTTCTGAATTTTAATGGAATAAAGGCGTTAAAGCCTTGTGTCTTGTCCTGCAATTGTCTCAGTCTGTCCATGTGATCGATACGGTGTTCAAAAGTTTCGATGTGACCATACAACATGGTGGCATTCGATTGGTTGCCCATCTTGTGCCAGATCTCATGAATGGATAACCATTCTTCGGTTGAACATTTACCACCGGCAATCTTGTCACGGATATCCTTGTCAAAAATTTCAGCACCTCCGCCCGGTAAACTGTCCAGACCGGCTTCTTTCATTATTTTAAGACCTTCTTCGTAGCTGAGTTTTGCTTTTTTAAAGATGTAGTGAAACTCTACAGGTGTAAGGGCTTTGATGTGAAGGCCGGGACGGTGTTCTTTTATTTTCCGGAAAAGTTCAGTGTAAAAAGCAAGGTCCTGTTTAGGAACCACGCCTCCGGTAATGTGTACTTCGGTCACCTCCTGGTTATCATACCCTTTAATAGTATTCATGATCTGCTCAACGGACAATTCCCAACCCTGTTCCCGGTTTTTAATGAGGCGGGAGTAGGAGCAAAAGGCGCAGCTGTAGACACAAACATTGGTGGGTTCTACGTGAAAGTTATGATTAAAATACACCCGGTTGCCACTTTTCTTTTCACGAACAAAATTAGCCAGGGTTCCCAGAAAGCCTAACTCTGCTTGTTTGTAAAGGGTAACACCTTCGTTGAAACTAATTCGTTCACCACGAAGTACTTTTTCAGCGATGGCTTTTAGTTCAGGAGAATAAGAAGAATTTGCCAAAAGAGTGGCGGGGTTGTGTTCACTTAAAATCATACGGTAAATTTACGGCTTCTTTTCAGGAAGAAAACAGATAAATGCTAATAAAGTTTAAGCGGGCTTTAGTCGATAGTCTTTAGTCAGTAGTCTTCAGTCTCTAGTCTTCAGTCTCTAGTCTTCAGTCTTTAGTCGATAGTGTTTAGTCGATAGTCTTCAGTCGATAGTCTTCAGTCGATAGTCTTTAGTCAATAGTCCTTAGTCGCCAGTCAATAGTGACCCGACTAAACTC
>CAZMHW010000383.1:0-1485 GCA_964566105.1 uncultured Akkermansia sp. | reverse complement strand
CTGTAGACTTGACTCTCACGACTAAACTGCCCTGACTCTAACGATTAAACTCTTGATCCTAAAACTATTCCACCCACAGCACCATGCCTTTTAAATACTCTCCTTCTGAGAAATAAGGTGTAACGGGATGGTCAGCGGGTTGATAGAGGTAGTGTAAAATTTTAATGTTTCTACCGGATTCTAAGGCTGCTGAAGTAACGGTATTGTAGAATAACATTTTATCTACCACACCGCTGCAGCTGAACGTAAAAATAATGCCATTGGCTTTTATCAGTTTCATGGCCAGGGTATTCAGACGTTTGTAACCAATTACCGCGTTGTGTTTACTGTCGCGGCTTTTTGCAAAGGCAGGGGGATCTAAAACAATGACGTCGTAAGCGTCTTTTTTGTCTTTAAAAAAATCAAACGTATCTACAGCAAAACTCTGGTGGTTTTTACAGTTGTTTAATTCAATGTTTTTATCACATAGCTGGATGGCCGATTCACTCACGTCTACCGAATGAACACTTGCAGCTCCGGCGGCAGCGGCGTAAACCGAAAACCCGCCGGTATAGGAAAAGGTATTGAGTACGTTTTTGTCTTTGCAGTATTCTCCGAGTAACTGACGGTTATCGCGTTGATCAATAAAAAAACCGGTCTTTTGTCCATTGATAAAATCAATTTTAAACAGGTGGTTGTTTTCTTTTACAATGATTTCCTCTTCCGCGCCAAATAAAAAACCGTTTTCTGTTTTACCACTATGGTGTTTTGAAAGGGTCTCGGCACTTTTATCGTAAATACTTTTTAGAGAAGAGCCCAGTGTTTTTTTTATGGCGGCAACAATGTTGTCTTTTTGCATGTACACACCCCAGGAATGCGCCTGAAGCACCACATGTCCCGCGTAATAATCCAGAATTAACCCAGGCACGCCATCGCCTTCACCAAAAAATAAACGACATACATTGGTTTTTTCGTTGAGAATAGCGAGATGTTGACGGTAGCTCCAGGCTTTACTGATCTTATCGAACCAGAAACTTTCGTCAATGGCTGTTTTTTCGAAGGAAATGATCCTTACTGCAATACTGCCTCCGGCATAATAACCAATGGCTAAAAATTCGTTTTTATTTGAGTAAACTTCCACCAGATCCCCGTCCTGAAGGTTTGCGTCTTTTTTAGCGATAGCTCCCGAAAACACCCAGGGGTGGCGGCGTTGCATGGAAAATTCTTTGCCTTTATTTAAAATGATGTGAGGATAACTCATGTTATTTTTTTCTTGCCACAGATTACGCAGATTTCACAGAGAAACAGGATACCGACGTAAGAAGGACTGGTTTAATAGGCTGCAAATTTAGTGTTTCTTTTTATCAATTAGAATCTATGGTTTTGATTTTCAACACAGAGGTTCTGAGGCGCGGAGTTTTGGAGGAGTTCTGAAAAATGCATTAGCCTTCTTACACGAGGAAACAGAATGTATGCATTTCCTCTGTGTTCCGGTGCCCCTGTAGC
>CAZMHW010000382.1:0-4261 GCA_964566105.1 uncultured Akkermansia sp. | reverse complement strand
ATTTTTTGCGTGTTAACGCTCAAATACATAACTTGGACAAGCAAAAAACTACGCCTGCTTGCAGGCCGTTAGGTTCAATGCGCCAGTTGACGAATTAACATTCGCCTTGACAAGAACATTAGCATTAAGGTTGACTATTTTCGTTCATTTCGTACCGACATAGTAATCCGACAATCGTTTTTAACTTTCGGAAGGCAATAAAAAATTAAGCACAGAATATTTACTACATTTAACGACAATTTTAAAATTAATTCATATGAAACCCAATTTAAAAATTTTATCGTGCCTTTTAATAATTGTTATTTATTCATCTTGTACACTAAAAAAGGGATATTTAAAAATACTTGGTAAGCAGGACAATGTGATTGCATCAGATTCAATCAAAAAATTCATGAAGTCTAAGGAAAGACCGTCAATTGTTTTACGTGTTCCTAATGACGCCGCAAGAGCAACTGAATCAGAAAATAATAACAGTGCGTATAGTGCCATTGAGAGAGAATTAATGGCATATAATTTTAACGTTAAGGACAGAGGGTTATTTAATGCAGTTATTGGTGGCGCTGGTTCTCTTAACTACGAACAGTTAAGTAAGTTGACTGATGTGGATCTAATTCTCGAAGTAGTAACCCTTGATAATAAAGTACCAATAAATACTAATCGTGTGTATGACGTTGATGGTTACCCAATAACTACAGAATATAATTTTAAAAGATATGGTGCAACTATTGAGTTAAAACTAATACTAGTAAAGTCAAATGACTTCGCAGGAAGTTTTTTATTTAATTATACACCTTGTAAAGAAAAGAACAATGATTGTAATTGTGTAGTGGGCTACAAAGGAAAAAAAGTTTACCCTGAAATTAACTTCTGTGGTGGCGACAAAACAATAAAATCTTACGAGGTAGTTCCGGTAAATGTACTTGAAGATTTAGCAAGAAGTGGAGTAAGACAGATGATGTTAGAAATCAGAGAATAATTATTCTCTACAAATCATTAAAGTCTTCGGACAACAAACGACATTAGGACAATCTGAGTGTGGCGCACTGTAACCTAACAGCACCTAAGCCCAACCGGGACAAGAACAGCTTCTTTACACGCAAAAGCAATTTATATTTTTGTCGCTTCGCGGGGACATAGTTTTGCTTTTGCTCAAAATACTTTAACTTCACGTTGGACATCGGAAGCCTTTAACAGTCGTTAGCATTTTGTTAGCCGGCTGGGCTTAGCCGCGGTCCGTTAGGTGCAAGCTAGACAATGGCACAGAAAGAAATACAATTAAATATTCAAATTTCAGAAGTCTCAAACAAATGCCTTCGTTTAATAAATAAAACGACGACAAATATTGCTTTTATACACAACGCAGTTCTTAATATTGACACAATTACATTTCCTCCACTTCAGACAGACGGACTTCCAATTACTATTGACGATCCGAATGAAAATGCCTTAAATATTTCACCAAAAGAAAAGGCATTAGACTGGTTGTTAAAAAAGGCATTTGAAGAATTTATACTTGGGTTAACGGAATCATTAATTGAAGCATATAAGGTTGTAAAACTCAAAACGTTTTCAATTAAAACAAAAACTCAAACTTTTACCGTCGACCAGATAAACGAAGAAATCGAAAAAATTAGTAAAAAACCTCTTGAGCTACCCTTTCCAAAACTAATTGACGAAATTGAAGCTGAATTAAAAAAACGACTTAATCTTAGCGATGAAATAAAATCCATCAATCAAGTGAGGAATTGCTTGGTTCATGACAATGGAATAGTCTCAGACAAAAGAATCAATGACAAAGAAAACAATTGCCTAAACTTGAAGTACATTGAACTGGTTGTAATTTCCGAAAAAGACGGCAAGATAATTGAGGTCAAACTTCAAGACAAAAAGGACGGTTTTACAACGAACAAAATCGGTTTTGAAACAAGACAAAGTATCATTTCATTCCCCAAGGGCGGACACGTAAAGATTGACCAAAATTTATTTAATTGCATATCTTATACTTGTATTCAATTTGTTTTCGGCTTACTTGATTCTATGCCAAAACCGGACAAATAAAGCCAGCACCTAACAGCAAATAAACCCAAGCGGGCTGACTCGGTCATCGTTCGCGCGCATTAAAGCGGTAGACAATTTATTTGCGGCTCACTAAAAAACTAAGTATCTTCAAATAACCTTTGGTGGGTTAAGACAGGTGATGTTTCATAAGCCCGCCTGGGTCTATTCGCCAAACGTTAGGGGTAATAAGCGCGGACTCCCGGACAATGAAAAAATCACTGACAATCATATTCGTTTTTCTTATTGTTGCTCTTCACGGACAAAAGAGTACTTATTTAAAATATTTAATACAGCCTGACAGTAACGGAAAAGCTTACTTTTTTAATTTCAGAGCACAATATCTTTACGTTACACCTGACAAGCCCTTCAGACGAGGCGGAATGACTTTTAATTTCGCGTTCAATCTAGCTCGCTTTTTTTCAAAGAAATTTATCCTAGGTATTACTTGCGACACTCGTTTCGCTTTTGCTGGTCAGATAAGACAGCACTTTTCATTTCCGTTCATTGAAGACTTTAATAATAACTTCATCCCGACACAATCGACACTTAAAGATTCCGCAACGGCTGACGTCTTGTATCGTGCCATTAATAATGAAGGAATAATAATTAAAGGCAATCATCCATTATATTTTGGCGTTTGCTTCTCTCCTTTTCCTCAAAAATATGGCGGATTTATTATTGAATTTAAAAGAGGTGGCTCTTCATACCCATTCTATGGCGACTATGACGGAAAAGCAATCAACGACAACGGTGAAAATTCACCAGCGATGTTAATTACAAAAAATAACTACAGTTTCGACCTAAGCTTTGTTCCTTATTTATTTTTTCGATCTGGCAGACCCCATCCTTTCAATTCCAAGTTGCGAGACTTTCATAAATTTATTGTAGTCACACTGACCTATGAAAAATTCAGCTTAAAAAATTCAACTTTTAACGGCCGACCTTTATCCAATATGGTAACACAAGACTTTATTGCAAGGTATAGCGACAAATATTACTTTGGTATAAAAGTTGGCATTGGTATAAACTAAAATCGGCAGACACGTCAGCGTGACGTATCTGTGGGGCGCTTACAACCCCTAACACAGGTCTTGCTCCATTTTTTGCGTGTTAACGCTCAAATGCGTAACTTGCCAAAGCAAAAAACGGCGCAAGGCCTGAAAACGTTAGGTGCAAGCGTAGGTCGACCGACAACTTGACTACAAACCGACAGAAACGGAGGACGAAAATGCCCACGCTTCGCAAAATTAAAAGAGGTGTTTTGCCAACGCACTTGCCGACACAAAAACACCACATTTAATTTTGCCCAACCGCACCCAAAGCCCACCCACCACCCGACAAGTGGACGGTTGACAATTTGGAGGCAACTTTTGACAAAAACGAGGTTTAAAAACTTAACTTTACGACCACATAAATTAAAGACAGAAAATAAGAAATGAAGTTATACGAATCACTTGAAAAGCAACTTAAAAAAGAACCCAACTTCGTTACCGACAACGGAGAATTAAAAAAATGGGTTGTAATAAATAAAGCACAGAATTATGATGCTGAACTTATTGGCTTATTGCTTGACGACAAGGAACTAAAAGCAAAATTCTTTCTTGACATCAAAGGTGTTTTGGTTTTCAACCAATCTTTATTTGTGCAGTTCTTGGAGCAAAAGAATTATTTGAACGATAGTTATACTTCATACAAAAACAAAGTTGGTTTAAACATTGACGGAAAATATTTGAAACAACGCAATGAAGTTGCTTTAGTTTGGCCTTTTAAAGACTGCGTATTGGAAGGCGGACAAAGCCGTGAAGAAGATAAACGAGAAGAAATATTTTTTAATGAAACACTTGCACAAGACGAAATAACACAACTGTTAGAACCAAAGGTTTTTACAAAAGCGAAACGTATAACTGAAAAAGGAGAAAAACCACTTGATAAGTTCAATAGAAACGAAGAAGGATTAATTACTGACAACTTAATAGTAAAAGGAAATAATCTTTTAGCGTTACACACATTAAAAGAAGAGTTTGCGGGGAAAGTAAACTTCATTTATTTAGACCCACCATATAACACAGGAAGCGACAGTTTCCAATACAATGACAGATTCAACGAAAGCACTTGGCTTACATTTATGCGTAACAGGTTAATTGTTGCAAGAGATTTATTAGCGAACAACGGAACAATTTTCATTCAATGTGATGACCACGAG
>CAZMHW010000381.1:0-4293 GCA_964566105.1 uncultured Akkermansia sp. | reverse complement strand
GAACAGCATAGGCTTCAAAATGCAGAGGCAATCGTAGAACTAGGTGGCTATAGAGATGTATTAGTTCTTTTGCCGATTAGTAAATTAGTTTATAAGCCATAACCAAATGAAATTCTTCTTTCATATCTTTTTTACTTTGGCTTTAACGTTGTTTCTGAATAGTAATATTCTTTCTCAGTCCAACAACCCTGCACCCTATTGCACCGTAAGTTATGGCTCCCCTCCCTGCAATCAGCCTGGTGTATCAAACTCACCCACTAATTTTATAAACGATTTTATTAATAGCTTTAATACAACCGGCGCTTCGGTAAATATTGTAAACAATAACTCAGGGTGTAATGGTTTGGCCAATAACTATATCTATTACGGTTGCTCACAATACCTTGCAGTTAATCCCGGACAGACTATAACCTGCAATATGCAGTCCGGAATTAGTTACAATCAAGGTTTTACGATTTTTATCGATTGGAATCAGGATAATGTTTTCAATTTACCAGCGGAACAGGTCGCTGGAACATCAAACGCCCCTACACCCCCCGGAACATGGACTGTTTTATCGTTCGTTGTACCAAGCAGTCAAGCCACCGGAACTTATCGTATGCGTGTTAGATGTGCATACGCTATTGGTGGAACGGCTATTAGTCCCTGTGGTATCGCCTCAACTTTAAGCAGCTCGTATGGTGAAACAGAAGATTACAACATTTATGTTGGATTTATTCCTTCAGGAATTATTACCGCCACGCCAGGAATTGCCAGCTCCACAATTTGTGCGGGGCAATCCGCAAACTTTAATGTCAGTTATTCGGGAGCAACTGTAACTCCTACGTTTACCTGGGTTGGCCCTGCCAGTTATAGCAGCACACTTCAGAATCCGGTTATTTTTAACACAACTGCAAACATGTCCGGAACATACAGTGTTACTGCCTCGAACGGTGCTTGTCCGGTTACAAATACGATTAATCTTACTGTGGTTAATTATCCAAGTTTTACAGTAAGCCCATCTTTATACACTATTTGTCAGGGTGGAAGTTTCAATGCTACCGCGTCCCTAACAACCAATTCTTCACTTTATTCCTACCAATGGGCCACAACTGCACCTGGTTTGATTTTTAATCCTAATTTGCAGAGCACTTTTATTCAACCGGGCTTATTGCCGACCAATGTCACGCAAGCAAATTACATTTACAGTATCACATTGAGTCCAACTTTAAATCCAGCATGTTCCGTGACTCATACTTTAAATCTCACTATCAATAACCCGTTAACACCAACTATATATCCTGCTCCATCGCTTTGCGACATTTTTGCTCCCGTTCAGCTTACAGCGGTTCCCGGTGGAGGAACCTGGAGTGCAAATCCTGGTGTAAGTCCTACTGGAATTTTCACCCCTAGTCTCGCTAATATTGCAAATACCAACACCGTTAGTTATGCGGTAAGTGCCGGAACATGCATAGTGAGTAACACCGGTACGGTTCTGGTTTCCAGATTTTACTCTTCCGCGCTCTCATCGAGTCTAACGACTGTTTGCGTGCAGGATCCGGTTATTAACCTTATGAACATTGTTCAAAACACCTTAACAGGAAGCTGGGTAAGTAACAGTCCATCGGTACCCTCAGGCAACACCTTTAATTCAGCCGGACTTGCTACAGGCAATTATACCATGACGTACAGAACACATTCTTTACCGGATGTTCTGGCATGCCTCGACTCTACCAGGTTAGTGATCCCTGTATTTAACCCTCCAACCCCTACCATCAGTTCGATTCCTCAAAAATGCAACACTTCCGGAACCGTTATACTTAATGCCTCGCCTCCAGGTGGTGTCTGGACCGGGAATTCAGGAATTTCCTTTTCAGGAATTCAAACACCTTCTTTAAATACGATCGGAACCAACACCGTGATTTATACTGCAGGCCTTGGCACCTGCGTAGCGTCATCGTCTAAAACTTTCCAGGTGTCACAATTTAACACTGCTGCTCTTAGCGGCACAGTTCCAAATCTCTGCACAAACAGCACGCCTTTTAATCTGATGAGTATTGTGCAAAACACGAATGGTTCCTGGTCAGGAATGAATGTAAATACGCAAAACATATTTAATCCGGGTTTATTGCCTACTAATACGTATAGTCTGGTTTATACCACTACCTCGACGCCAAATCCCGGATTATGTCCGGACACCCGTACGATCGTAGCTTCAGTTCTTAATCCTCCAACTCCGATTATTTCCCAGGCCGGCCCGTTTTGTACTGTAAATGCTCCCGTTCAATTAACGGTAAGCCCTGCTACAGGGTATTGGGTATCGTCGAGCTATCTGACCTCGGGTGGTATTTTTACCCCGTCACTCTGTGCTGCCGGTAACAACCCTGTACAATATGTTATTGGAACGAGCACCTGCAATTCTTCCCAAAGTGGAAACATCTCCATAGAGGCCTTTGTTCCTGCCACAATTCTCTCTGGTATTCCAGATCAGTGTAATTCAAATCCAGCGATTAGTCTCTCTCCCATTACCGCCAATGGAAATGGATTTTGGACTGGATCGGGTATTGTAGGAAGTTCTTTTGATCCGGGAATTTCCGGAGCGGGCAATTTCATTTTACAACATCATACGGCTTCGTCGCCGAGTGCCTTATGTCCTGATCAAGCGACTATAGCCGTTCAGGTATACTCGCTCGCCGCCCCCTCCATCACTGGCATTGGACCCTTTTGCAACAACGCTGCACCCGTTCAACTTCAGGTGAGCCCTGTAGGTGGTATTTTTGAAAGTGGAATTAGTTCCGCGGTCAGTCCATCAGGACTTTTTAGCCCGGCATCGGCACTTATAGGCGATAACTTTATCAGTTACAGTATTGCAGTCGGTCCTTGCCAGGCACACGCGCAGACAAAAATTTCAATAGAAAAATTTATCTCGGCCAGTTTTGGAGAAAACATTACTACCGTGTATTGTAAAAACAACCTGCCTTTTAATCTGAACAGTTTTGTTCAGAACACCGGAGGGATTTGGAGCAGCAGCGCGCCTATCATTGGCAGCATGTTTGATCCTGCAAAAGCCAATATTGGGATAAACACTTTTACTTACCAAACGTACTCTTCTCCTTCCACTCTTTTATGTCCTGACGTAAACACCTTACAAATTGTTGTGAAAGATGTACCTCGTGTGCTCGCTGAAAGCAATATTTATAGTGGATGTGCGCCTTTGGAAGTGGTCTTGAGAACTCCAAGTGCCAATTCCGGCAAAGGTACCTGGTATATAAGCGATGGTTCTGAGCCGATTCCAGACCTTAAAGCCAGTCATATATTCACAACGCCGGGTACTTACACTGTCGTTTTTAATTATACAGATGACGAAGTTTCCGGCTGTATTGCGCAGGTGGTTCTTTACCCCGCTATAACTGTTTCTGCCAGTCCTAAAGCTGATTTTGCCATTTACCCGGAGGAAATCAGTATTTCCGATCCGGTTGCAAGCATTACTAATTTAAGCTCATCTCTTCGTGATAATTATTATGAGTGGACCATTCCAGGAGTGGCACCCGTAACGGGTTTACATCCAGGAATCACCTTTCCCGCTATTGGTAAATACAAAATTACTTTAACTGCCACTTCACAGCAGGGATGTAAAAGTGAAGTAAGCAAAATTGTGGAGGTTAAAAACGATTTCACCGTATTTATACCTAATTCCTTCACCCCAAATTACGATGGCTTAAACGACGTATTTATGCCCGTGTTCTCTCTGTATGGACTAGATACCAGAACCTATCAAATGGAAATTTTTGACCGATGGGGGCATGAGTTATTTACGAGTAAAGATTACACCAAAGGATGGGATGGGACGCTTCAGAATAAAGGAGATCAGGTATTAAAAGAGGGTACTTATGTTTTTAAAATTAAGTACAAAGATCTGGAAGGTCGGGTGTACGAAAAAACCGGATATCTGAGCCTTCTGCCCCACTAGGTCAAAACCACTTCATAGTGAATCATTCGCAAGCACCTTTCTTTTATTTTTCGTTGTTCTAACGGACATTGCCTTATACCGGCCTTATCAGAACCTGGACCAAAGAACTCCTCTTAATCACATACCCAAAGAGAAATCCGGGAACCAAAAAACCAACAGGAATTCCATGAGAGCGCGATTACTATTGTGTGGTATAAGAATATAAATACTAAATTTAACCGCGCAATGATAAGATTTAAGGGCAGAACGACAGCAATCAGTCGATTTATCCGCGCCGCGAATTGAAACACGAATGAAACTCAGAGATTCACTTTTTAATGCCACCTGGAAAATTAATCTCCTAC
>CAZMHW010000380.1:3669-4300 GCA_964566105.1 uncultured Akkermansia sp. | reverse complement strand
AGATTGTCCTGTTGGTGAAAACACCAACAGGGGTGGGAACCACCACAGTTTATTTGGTCATGTATAATTGTCCGCTACAGGTCATACCCCACATTTTGGATTGCGCGTCCATGTCGGCCTGAAAACGAAGTGAACCACAATAAACGTAAACCGATAATATTGTCCATGCGAGGCAAAGTACAGCCAAACTATATTTTAAAATTTGGTATGCCCGTTTTCTCCATGTATTTTCCAGCCGCGAAAGTATTTTTATAAGCACGCGTCTAAATAAAAGAGCTATTAAAGACCAAAGAATTAGGTCTGCCACAATGCCAACAAAATAAAAGTCATATTCCAATGAAGAAGCTAAAGAGGATGATTTATAGATAAAAGGGCCTCCAAAAAAAGTTGGAAACATTTCTGTTCCTGTGCAATTGTAAATAACTGTCGGCTTTGGAATGTCACAGAATAGTAGTCCAGCCGAAAATATTAGTGCATAAACGTATTTGCTTATTTTTATCAAATGTCGATGACTTGTCTTTGTTTCAGGTCGTTCGCGGTTATGCCTGCTAACGCTTCGTGGCTTGTCGTTCGGGCGGGATGTTTAGCACGAACCTTGATGCGAAGAACAAATGCCCAAATATACGAAAAG
>CAZMHW010000380.1:0-3659 GCA_964566105.1 uncultured Akkermansia sp. | reverse complement strand
TCAAACGAAGCACTCTACCCTACCTGACGCCAAAGCCTTGTTACCAGACGCTTTTTCTATTGTTGTTATTTTATTTGTGTCGGATAACGTTCGCCAACGATTTTAATTGTCGCCAATTCTGCGTTTATTTTGTTTAACTCGTCAGTCGTCAATGAAACATTTGTAGCACCTATGTTTTCTTGTAAGCGATGCAGTTTTGATGTCCCCGGAATTGGCACAATGAAAGGCTTTTGAGCCAACAACCAACTTAACGCAATTTGTGCAGGTGTAACGTTTTTGTCTTTTGCAAGTGAAGCAACGAAATCAACTAATGGTTGGTTGATGTTTCTGTTTTCTTTGCTGAAACGGGGAAATCCCATGTTCAATTCCGCTTCTTTTAATGTCGCTGTCAAAAATCCTTTGCCTAATGGACTGAAAGAAACTAAACCAATTCCTAATTCTTCCAATGTGGGAATGATTTCGCTTTCAGGCTCACGCCAAAACATTGAAT
This sequence comes from uncultured Akkermansia sp., assembly GCA_964566105.1. Lineage (GTDB taxonomy): Bacteria > Bacteroidota > Bacteroidia > B-17B0 > Aurantibacillaceae > Aurantibacillus. The sequence continues at coordinate 3,169 of CAZMHW010000380.1, read as the reverse complement.
ACTCGCTTTGCAAAGCCGTTACAGACTGAACAGCGTTAGCCTTGCGAATGGTTTCTGCGTTGGCTTCTGAAAGTCCGAAATGTTTTACTTTACCTTGTTGAATTAAATCTTTTACCGTTCCTGCAACGTCTTCAATCGGAACATTTGGGTCAGGTCTGTGTTGGTAAAACAAATCAATTGCATCTGTTCTTAATCTTTTCAAAGATGCCTCGGCAACTGCTTTTATATTTTCGGGACGACTGTCTAAACCTAACCGAATATTGCCGTCTTTGAACCCAAACTTTGTTGCGATTACAACTTCCTGGCGTAATGGTTGCAACGCTTCGCCAACTAACAATTCGTTTTCACCATAGGCTTGTGCCGTGTCAAAAAAAGTAATTCCGTGTTCAACTGCTGAACGAATTAACTTTATGTTTTCTTCTTTTGTTGGTGCGTTTGGAAAACTTAATCCCATACAACCAAAACCTAATGCAGACACTTCCAGTCCGCTTTTTCCCAATTTCCGTGTGTTCATTTTTATTGATTTTAAATTTGACACCGCAAAGGTTGTTCAATAAAAAATGAAAGTACTTGCCATTTGGCAAAAAGTGATTTTAGCGGATATTTTTTCTTATTCTGCTCAAAGAAGATGCGGTCAGGCCTAAATAAGAAGCGATGTATGACAACGGAATACGGTTTGCAAGTGTCGGGAATTTTTGAATAAAATCAAGGTAACGTTCCGTTCCGTCTTGCGAAATCAAATCGCTTCTTTTTTTAAGTTTTTCGGTGTGATGTTTGGCGATTATTTTTTGAATAATGCTATCCCAACCAATAATAGTTTCGGAAATCTCTTTCCAGTCTTGTTTTGGAAAAACAACCATTTTGCAATCCGTGAGCGCTTGCAAATACTCGGAAGGTGTATAAAATTCATCAACGGTGTTTCCCGATAAAATTAAATGCTTTTCATCAATAAAGTAGCGCGTAATTTCCTCGCCTTTGTTGTTGTAATAATAAACACGAAGAACGCCGTCCGTCAAAAAACCAATTTGTTTCACTGCCTTTCCTGCTTCCCAATAAAATTCGTCTTTGCGAAGTTCTATTTCTGTCGCTTTGCTTTTAATAAGGTCAATTTGTTGTTTGTTCAAATTGCCAAACTGTAAAATATATTCAATAAATGTGTCCATTTTGCAAAGTTAGAAATTGTTGTATGTCGAGCATTTGCCATTTGGCAAAAAATGCAGGGTGGTGGGTGAGCTTTGGTCTGTGCGAATTGTTAATTGTCTGGCACGGTTGTGTGGCTAAATAAAAACCGAAGGATAGATTTCCCATTTAAAGGGAAAGGTCAACTCGGAAAGGGTTTTTAACTTGTCGAACTGAATACTCTTCCATTCCGTATTTGTCTTGCCCTTGCCTATTGGCTCAACTGTGTGCTTGGCTTTTTTTGTCAGAAAGTTTAAGTCCCAGAACTCCATTTTGTCTATTCCGTTAGAACCGCCAGTTGTCGCCCCGATCAAGACCAAATTATTGTCTTGAAACCTGAACTTATATTCGGCACGGTCTCGAATAAACTGAATATTTAAAACGAGAACACCTTTGTTAATGATAAGCGTTGATTCCGGGTCTGGCATCATTCCACCTTCTCCTTCACGAAGAATAAATGTGTTGTTCTGAAGGAATTTTTTATAACCCGAATTTGTTTTAAATAGCACGAATATTATTCGGGGTCTAGCAGTCAACGAAATTTTTTCGTCCCGGAGTTCGGTAACAGTGTCCTTGAACTCAATTATGACAGCGAGGTCTGGTTGCTTGTCATTATTTAGGTCTCCGATGGCACTGTCTTTAATATGCCAGTCTTTCGGAATAAATTTTGAAAGTGTTTGTCCTGTTTGTAATAAGTCGGGACAATTAAATGTCTGTCCGAAATTGGAGGTCGAGATAGATACTAAAATTGATATGAGCCGAAGTCTTTTCATTGTCTTTTAGTCCGTCCTGCTGCGCTTGCACCTAACGTATGGCAAGCAGGCATCCGCCTTTTGCTATGTCAAGTTACGCATTTATCTGCCGGAGTGCAAACACGAAGGCAGATTTGAGTGTTAACCCGCAAAAAAATACAAGTAGGTGCTGTTAGGTGCCTGGTGGCGGCACACAGGTGCATTTCGCTCATGCGTCTGTCTATTTTTTAATAATGAATTGGTCGATGCGTTTTCTTACAAATTTTTCTACTGTCAAGTAATGTTTGTCACCAATAGCATAGTATTTATCGTCGAGTTTGTCAAACTCTTTTAGATTTTCGTAAAGCCATTCCCAATCTTCCTTTTTACGCCACTCTTCGAATTTTTTTATGTGCTTGTCGTATTCGGCTTCTGATTTAACTACGATCTTCAGCAGGTCTGAATAACCCATGAGTTCTAGTCCTTTTTTTATGGACGGTAGATAGACTTCGTAACCATTCCAGTAAAACTGTATGAAGCCACCATTTGTCACTTGTCCATCGAGATACCAAAAAAAGTGTAAAGCTTTTTGCTCAGGTGAAAGTGTTTTAGCGCGCTTTTCCTCATGCTCAGAACTCTCAATCATGTCTGAAATTGGCTCTAATACGTCCCAAAGAAAGTCTGAACCAGTTTTGTCCTTAAGATCAGCCCACTTAATTTTTGGAAGAAAGTGTTTGGTCTTGTTGAAGTTCGCGAAATAGTCGTGTCGTTGATTTGTCATATTTTTTGTCTGGAGGATTTGTTCGCCCTGTTAGTACTAACGGACTCGGAGCTGGCACACTATTCCGTTTTATGTGCTGGCACTTTAGTCCTCTTTTTCGTCCGAATGCTTCTTATTGTCGCTAACTCTCTTTCGAGTCTTTGGATCATAATCAAAAGCAATAACTTTGAAGTCCACACGTCGATTTCTAGCGATCGTTTTCTCTTGGTCGGATTTACTCCAACCAGCTCCTTGAATTTCTTTTAAAGTAACAAATGGCTGTTTGTCTCCGTAGGCTATAGCTTTAATTCTTAAGCTGTCTATACCGAAACGGATTAATCGCATTCTCACGTATTCAGCTCTCCTAGCAGAGATATCAAACGGGTTCTTTTCATCCCAGGAATGGCCGTCCAATTGAATGACAACTGTAGGATCGCCTTCAAGTAACGTCTTTAAACACATAAATGTTGTGTCAGAATTTAAATTGCCACAGTTACAC
>CAZMHW010000379.1:0-4318 GCA_964566105.1 uncultured Akkermansia sp. | reverse complement strand
GTATCAAATACCAAATCTTACAAATTTTTAAGAAATTGACCCTTTTTGGCGATATTTTTTTAAGTAAATTTACCGCTCATGTCAAGATTTAAACTCAGCGCCGCCCTGCTTTTTTCGGGCGTATGTGCCTTTGCTCAACCAAAACCAATCGATAAAGTAATCGGTGTGGTGGCCAAATACCCCATTTTATTAAGCGATCTGCAAAGCAGTATGATCGAAAGGGAAAGCCAGGGGGCTCCTCTGGATAAGTGCAGCGCGTTTGAATTGCTGGTATTTCAGAAATTACTGGTGGCACAGGCCGATCGTGACAGTGTGACGGTAACAGACGCGGAAGTAGAAACCGAAATGACCCGCCGTATGAATTATTACATCCAGCAATTTGGCAGTGAAGAGAAATTAGAGAAATTTTATGGGAAACGCAGCAACGTCTTAAAAGACGAACTCAGAGGCGAGGTGCAGGAACAGTTGATTGCTGAAAAAATGAACGGCAAAATTACGGGCGAGGCAAAACTGACACCTGCCGAAGTGCGTTTGTTTTTTAGTAAAATCCCTACAGATAGTTTACCACTCATTGAATCGGAAGTAGAACTGCAACAACTGGTTAAAAAACCTTCCTTTAGCCCGGAAGCAAGAAAAGAAGCGCGTGATTTGCTGGAGTCGTACCGCAGACGTGTGGTGAATGGTGAAACGCCTATGAGCACGTTGGCCCGCCTTTACAGTGAAGATCCGGGTTCTGCAAAAGACGGTGGATTTTACCCAAATGTAGCGCGTGGTGTGATGGATCCCAGTTTTGAGGCTGTGGCCTTTCGTTTAAAGAACGGTGAGGTGTCCAATATTTTTGAAACACCCTACGGATACCATTTTATTGAATTGATTCAACGCAAAGGAGAGTTACTGGATCTGCGTCACATTTTGATCATGCCCAAAATGACAAATGAAGATTTTATCCTGAGTAAAATCAAACTGGATTCTATATATACCGAAATTAAGGAGGGCAGAATCTCATTTGAAGATGCTGTGAGGAAATACAGTGATGATGCAGAGACCAAACAAAACGCGGGTTTAATGATAAACCCGGCAACGGCTACCACCCGTTTTGATAACGAAACCCTGAGTCAGATGGATAAAAATCTGATTGCAACGTTAAACAGTATGAAGATTGGTGACCTGAGTAAACCCATGCCGTTTGTAAGCGCAGATGGAAAGAGAGGCTACAGGATTATCAAACTGAAAAACAGGATCGATCCTCACCGGGCCAATCTGAAAGACGATTATCAGCGTATTTCCATTATGGCGAACCAGGAGAAAAAGAAAGACATTATTAAAGATTGGATTAAAAAACGTTCAAAGATCACGTATATTAAACTGGACAAGGAGTACGCCTGCAAATTTGAAAATAACTGGACAATAAGTAATTAGAACACTTCGGCTTAACTGACAGTTGATTAAAAAGTCACATATCTATTGGTACTGTCAGATCTTTGGCTGGTCCTTTTACATCATTCTTAATTCTATTTTTTTCGGACTCAGTTCGCAGTCCGGTTACAAAGAGTATCTTATTTATTTTTTAATGTTGCCTATTGGCATTGCCATTTCACATGCATACAGGGGAGTTCTCATCCGTTCGAATGTATTGAACCGTAAAATTCCCGGCCAGCTTATTTGGATCATTTTTTTTAGTTTTATCAAAGGCTTTATTTTCTTCGGAATGATTTTAGCCTTGTCCAAACTTTTTGGTTTGGTGCTCGCAGAACTCACTTTAGTGGACATTTCGGAGTCTGTGATCAATTTTGCGGTGATTTTTTGTTTGTGGAATGTGATCTATTTTGGCTTCCAGTATTTTCAGAATTACAAACGTTCCGAGATCAGTTCTTTACGTTACCTGGCGGCGAGCCGCGAATCGGAGTTAAAGAGTTTAAAGGCCCAGTTAAACCCCCATTTTATATTTAACTGCATGAATAGCATCCGTGCTTTGATTGACGAGAATCCCGTGAAAGCTAAAACAGCGGTGACCCAATTGTCCAATATTCTGCGCAATACCTTGTTGATGGATAAAAGCAAGGTGATTGCCCTAAAAGATGAAATTGCCCTTGTGAAGGACTATCTGAACCTGGAACAGATCCGGTACGAAGAACGTTTGTGCTATGAATTTAAAATTCAGGAGGAAGTACAGCATTTTTTTATTCCACCTTTCATCATACAGTCACAGGTTGAAAATGCAATTAAACACGGTATTTCGAAACTGCCGGGAAAGGGAACGATACTGGTTGAAGCGTTCCGGGAGCAGGACGATCTGAAGATCCGTGTTTCAAATTCCGGCAAAATTAATTCTCAGGAACCACTCACCGGGGTGGGATTTAAAAACTCTATTCACCGGTTGGAGTTGCTTTACGGAGGCAAAGGCAAAATTTCCATCTCCGAAAAAAACGATTTGGTGATTGTGGAGATTAATATACCTTTGAACAGTAATCCTAAATAACCTATGAAGGCAATACTCATTGACGATGAACGCCTGGCCCGCCAGGAATTAAAAAATTTATTGGCCATACACAAAGAAGTGGAAGTGATCGCGGAATGCGCGGACGCTACACAAGCTAAAGAAAAAATTAACGAACTAAAACCCGATATCATTTTTTGTGATATCAATATGCCCGGAAAATCGGGACTGGAACTGGTAGAGGAGATTTCTGCCACGGTAGATGTGGTGTTTGTAACCGCTTACGATGAACACGCTATTAAAGCCTTTGAGTTAAATGCCTTTGATTATCTTTTAAAACCTGTTCAACCGGAACGTCTGGCCGAAACCATCAAAAAACTTTCGGTAAAAGAGAGCGCCAATAAGTCAGATAACAACACCCCTCTGACCGAAAAGGATATGGTATTTATTAAAGATGGGGACAAATGCTGGTTTGTGCGTTTGTCAGACATCCGTTTATTTGAATCGGAAGGAAATTATGTGCGGGTGTATTTTGATACCTTTCGTCCGCTCATTTTAAGAAGTTTGAACAGTCTGGAGACCCGTCTCAACGAAAAACAATTTTTCAGGGCCAGTCGTAAACACATTATCAACATGAGTTATATAGTAAGCGTAGAAACCTGGTTTAACGGGGGCCTGAACGTAAAACTGAAAGACGGGAAGGAAATTGAAATTTCCCGCCGGCAGGCTGTTAAATTAAAGGATATGATGAGCCTATAATTTTCTTTGATTCGAATAATAAATCAATAAATTTGTCGTTATTGTAGAGTTGAAAAAACTTAGCCTCCTCATACTAATCCTTGCAACCCTTACAGGTTTTTCCCAGATTGGGGGAACCAAAACCTTTAGATTTCTGGATATTCCGATGACGGCCAGATCTGCGGCCTTAGGTGGAAATACCATGGGGATCTGGGGGGACGATATCAATTTACTTTACAGCAATCCGGCTCTTTTAAATCCTTCTATGCTCAAACAGGTGGGATTTAACTACTGCAATTATGTGAGCGATCTCAATTTCTTTTCATTGGCGTATGCGCACAGTTTAAAATCTCACGGTACGGCTGCCATTAGTTTGCAAACCTTCAATTACGGTGAGTTTGCCGGGTATGACGAGCAGGGGGAAAAAACCAAGACCTTTAAAGCCAACGATAACAGCATTAATTTGACTTATGCCAAACCTCTGGCAGATTCAATGTTTAACGTGGGTATCGCGTTAAAAACCATTATTTCTCAATACGACGTGTATCATTCATACGGAAACGCGATTGATTTTGGGATTACCTACCACAATAAGAAGAACTTTACGATGAGTTTAATGGCCAAAAATGTTGGATTTATGTGGAAGAGTTATTCTAACGGTGGAGAAAGGCAGGCGCTGCCACAGACAGTTCAGTTTGGTGTGAGTAAGAAGATCTCAAAAGCCCCTTTTCGGGTATTTTTGGTATACGATCAGCTTCTCAAATGGAATCTGAGCTATGTCAGTCCGGTAGACACTACTGGAAAAAACAGTAGTCTGAATGCCAGCGATGTAAAAACGGACTCTACCGGATTTCAGCGCTTTAAAGTGCGGGCAGGCAAATACGGAGACAATTTTATGCGCCACATTGTGGTAGGAACTGAAATAGTGATTACCAAAAATTTTAATCTACGGATCGCCTATAACTACCGCCGTCAGAAAGAAATGACCTTACCTGAAAGAAGGGGGGCTAACGGATTGAGTTTTGGTTTTGGCCTTCGGGTAAAACGCTTTGGTTTTTCGTATTCTTATTCAAAGATGGCCTTTCCCGGCAATTCCCACATTCTGGGCTTAACGTTTGCCTGGTAAACAGCCCAGTTATGGGG
>CAZMHW010000378.1:0-4319 GCA_964566105.1 uncultured Akkermansia sp. | reverse complement strand
GCCTACGTCAATAATTACCACGCCTTCCTTAACCATGTCTGCTTTCAAAAACTCCGGTTGGCCCAGGGCACAGACGATGATATCCGCTTTTAAGGTATGAGATCTAAGATCTTTTGTTTTGCTGTGACAAAGCGTGACGGTGCAGTTACCTACGGTGTTGTTTTTTGCCAGAAGTATGCTCATGGGAGAACCTACAATATTGCTCCGGCCAATAACCACACAATTTTTTCCCGAGGTTTCAATCTTGTATTTCCTTAACAGATCTACAATTCCATTTGGTGTAGCGCTGACATAACATGGCAAATTAAGAACCATTCTACCTACATTAATCGGATGAAAACCATCCACGTCTTTTTTAGGATCAATGGCTTCAATGATCTTTTGCTCTGAAATATGTTTCGGTAAGGGTAATTGAACTATAAATCCATCTACATCTGTATTTGTGTTTAACTGATACACCGTGTCGAGGAGTATTTCTTCCGTTACTGTTTCCGGAAGACGTATCAAAGAAGATTTAAAACCAACTTTTTCACAGGTTTTTATTTTACTGGCTACATAGGTTTCGCTGCCTCCGTCGTTTCCAACGAGCACTGCTGCCAGATGCGGTTGTTTTAAACCCTTACTGATTAATTGTTGCACCTCCAGCGCAATCTCTTCCTGTATTTCAAGGGATATTTTTTTTCCGTCTATGAGTTGCATTAGTAGTTTATATATTTACGAAAGATAATTGTTTCATGTGCTTTTTCGGAATAAAGCTTCATTTCTGCCAGAACGCGATATTTTTTATCTAAGCCAAACAAATCATTTTCTTCGGGAGCATATATTGAATCGTTAGATTGACTGGTTTCTGGTTTTTTACTTATTACAAATTTTTCCTTGTGTACGAAAAAGTTATTTTTAGTGTACTTAATTTTTCCACTCGCAATCTCTTCTGAGTTACAAAAATGCCCTCCCAGGCATGTTAATTGTCCTGTTGAATTTTTATTGATCTTTAAGATGAAATCGCAACCAGTTGACGATCCAAACCAAATTCCATCCATATCAAACGGATATTTTTCTATTTTTCTCTTACAGGTTGTGCCTAGAAGACAAAGAAATAATAAGGCAAAAATTGTAATTATTTTTTTCTTATTACTTTTTTTCATTTATATCTTCCCTATTATGTTGTATGTTTAGTTATCCAGGTAAGCTACTCTTTGCATCTTGAACAGGCGGTATTTCCATTACCCTTTACCCATTCCTTTTGGCATGGCGCGCATCATTTTAGCCATAGCATTTTTATCATTCATCATGCGCATCATTTTACGGGTATCCTCAAATTGTTTTAGTAATTTGTTTACCTCCTGAATACCCTGACCACTCCCTTTGGCAACGCGTTGTCTGCGGGATCCGTTCAGTAATTCCGGTTTGTTGCGTTCTTCCGGAGTCATACTGAAAATAATGGCCTCGATGCCCTTAAAAGCGTTTTCATCAATATCCATGTCTTTCACTGCCTTGCCCATACCTGGAATCATCCCAACAAGGTCTTTTATATTTCCCATTTTTTTGATCTGATGCAACTGACCTAAAAAATCATTAAAATCAAATTTGTTGGTGGCTATTTTTTTATTGAGTTTACGGGCTTCCTCTTCGCTGAACTGTTCCTGCGCACGTTCTACGAGAGTTACTACGTCACCCATGCCCAGAATCCTGTCGGCCATACGTTCCGGATAAAAGACATCCAGGGCGTCCATTTTCTCTCCTGTACCAATAAATTTAATGGGTTTATTTACAATCGTTTTAATAGAAAGTGCAGCACCACCACGGGTATCACCATCTAATTTGGTGAGTATAACACCGTCAAAATCAAGTTTGTCATTAAAGGCCTTTGCCGTGTTTACAGCATCCTGACCAGTCATACTATCTACCACAAACAAGATCTCGTTTGGCTTAACAGCCTTTTTCAGATCGGCAATTTCCGCCATCATCTGCTCGTCAACGGCGAGACGGCCTGCGGTATCTATCAACACAACACTGTTGCCATTTTCCTTTGCTTGTTTAATGGCGGCCTCAGCAATTTTGATCGGATTTTTTTCTTCCTTGTTACTGAAAACTTCCACATCAATTTGTTCGCCCAGCACGTGAAGCTGGTCAATAGCGGCAGGACGATACACGTCGCAGGCAACCATTAACGGTTTTTTGCCTTTTTTTGTTTTTAAATAGTTAGCAAGCTTTCCTGTAAAGGTAGTTTTACCCGAACCCTGCAAACCACTCATTAAAATAACCGTCGGGTTTCCACCCAGGTAAATGTCTTCTTTGGTACCACCCATCAGGATGGCTAATTCGTCGTGAGTTATTTTAACCAGCAATTGACCCGGAGACACACTGGTAAGTACATTTTGTCCGAGAGCTTTTTCCTTAACCGTGTCAGTAAAAGATTTGGCTACTTTATAGTTAACGTCGGCGTCTAAAAGCGCTTTACGCACTTCCTTCATGGTTTCAGCCACGTTTATTTCGGTTATTTTACCCTGACCTTTTAATACTTTGAGAGCGCGGTCGAGTTTGTCTTGTAAATTGTCAAACATTGGAATTGTCTTTAAGAGGCGTAAAGTTAAGAAATAATTTGAACGTCCCTGCACCCGTGAAAACAGCGTTTGGTAAAAATGGAAGGAAGTAAGCTAAGTAGCAGGTTTTTAACTAATTGTTTTAACCTGTGTGGTGGGTAAATTGTCATACATAAATTGAGACAATTTAAATATAAACTGATTTTTACTGTACCGGAATGCGCTTTATCATTAGCTTTGCAATTAGGTAGTTTACACTCTTAAAAGTGACTCACGAACATTATATGCAAAAAGCTCTGGAGATAGCTGCTAGCGGCTGGCCACAGGTTGCTCCCAATCCTTTGGTTGGTTGTGTTATTGTTCACGAAGGTGAAATAGTTGCTTCGGGTTACCATAAAAAATACGGGGAAGCGCATGCTGAAGTGAATGCCATAAACGCTTTACCTGATAAACTGTCTCCTGCCGACTGCATACTTTATGTTACTCTGGAGCCTTGTAGTCATCACGGGAAAACACCCCCCTGCGCCGATTTGATTATCCGTTCCGGATTTAAAACAGTGGTGGTGGCCTGTAAAGATCCCAACCCGCTTGTTTCGGGAAAAGGCATCGAAAGACTGGAAAAGGCCGGTGTGAAAGTGATTTCTGGTATTTTGGAAACTCAGGCCCGGGAACTAAACAAAAGGTTTATCTGTTTTTTTGAAAAAAAACGACCCTATATTTTTTTAAAATGGGCACAAACGGCAGATGGTTTTATAAGTAAATTACCCATGCCTTCAAACAGGAGCGAGAATTGGATCACTGGTTCTGAATCGAACATCTTCGTGCATCAACTAAGGGCTGAAACCCAGGCCATTTTTGTAGGTAAGAATACGGTATTAAACGATGACCCGGCTTTAACAACCAGATTGGTGAAAGGAAATAATCCCATCCGCTTATTTATCGATCATAATCTGGAAGTTCCATTTAGCTCCCAAATTTATAATAGTGAGGCACCAACCCTTGTTTTTAACGCCCTGAAGGAAGAGATTAAAGGAAACATACAGTTCATAAAGCTGGATTTTAAGGGAGATGTGCTGGCCCGGGTGTTTGACAAGTTATATGAATTAAAGGTGCAGAGTGTGTTGGTGGAGGGGGGAGCTTTATTGCTGAATAGCATTATCCAGGCCGGACTTTGGGATGAGGCTTTCATCATTGAAAATCCAAATTTGTATTTTAAGCAGGGTCTGGCGGCTCCTAACCTACCTAAAGGAGACAGTTTTACGCTTTTGGGACAAGACAAACTCTATAATTTACGCAAGATTTGAGTGAAAAAGTGATTTTTTGACTTTGAATCACCTTATTTTTGAGTATCTTTGCCGTCCCAATAGGGGAAAAGTGACCTGAAACGTATTATTTTTAATTAAATAAACCAATAGGTTTGGTATATTAATTTACTTATAGTATATTTGCGTCCCTTTTTAAGAGGAATTTAATTAAAGATAAAGATTTATATCATGTCACGTATTTGTCAGTTAACAGGAAAAAAGGCAATGGGCGGAAACAAAGTATCGTTTTCGAATGCAAAAACCCGTCGCCAGTTTAAAGTGAATTTAAAACGCAAGCGTTTCTTTATTCCGGAAACAAGTGAATGGATCACTTTACGTGTTTCAACTTCGGCGTTAAAAAATATCAATAAAAAAGGCATCAGTGCCTGCTTAAAAGAAGCCAGGGACAATGGCATTTTAGCATAATTATAAAAAATCACAGTCATGGCAAAAAAAGGCAATAGAATCCAGG
>CAZMHW010000377.1:0-4345 GCA_964566105.1 uncultured Akkermansia sp. | reverse complement strand
TTAAACCCGCTCCAAATTTCGTAAATTCGGGTATGGATAAATCAAAAAAAATTCCACTAACGGAACGTAATTTGCCGAAAAGGACTTTTACCAGTTATGTGAATTCAACTAACAAAGTGGTAAATCCTAAAAACACAAAACTCCCCGAGGATACAAAAAATCAGGAATCAGCCTGTATGAACAAAAGAAATGAATCCTGGGACTATTAAGCCCTCTGTATGTGTTTTTATTTATGCGGCCTTTTAGCGTTTCACACCGGAATCAACCTTTCCGGCCTAACGGTTTTTGTGTTGCCGAAAAAAATAAAATCTCTTTTAAATTTAATAACCCAACGATCTGACTCGTTTTTGACTAAATTAGCTTTATGAATGATGAATTATCAGCCTTTCACACAAAAGTAAACGGTGTTATTTACAACCCTTTTGTTAACCTCAAAGACCACACGCGCGCACTGAAACAGCTGCTTTCCGAAAAAGGAACTTTCCCGGCAGAAATTGCCAAACTCGACACAGCCCTTACAGAGCTCGACCACTTTGAAAACCTCCCCTACGGTAATCTCGAACGCATAAAAGGCTTTAACAAAGTAAAGAGCCACATTCTAAAAGTCATCAAAGAAGCCGGCCAGGCACAATAGTAATTTTTTATAAAACAGAAGGAAAAGTGGTTTCCCTCCCCGTTTCCTAAATCCATTTAAACTAAATATTTAGTTATATCTGCTCAATTTTGACTAAATACAGATTTATAACACATTTTATATAGTACTTTCGTTTCAGCCTAAGCTAGATGATTAATAATTTGTGTGTTTAGATTAATTTTCATCAGCCAAAAACCGTCCCGACTCCGGGACGGTTTTTTCATTAGGAACCCCTCCCCTTTTGTCCCTTTAATTCCTGGATGCCTTTCATGAACACGGATGCTGGGCAGAAGACATAAAAATAAATTGAAATCATTGAAAAAATTGTATATATTTACTTTAATCTAAAATAAGAAATATGATACGGTTCGATTTAAAGTTGCTACAGGATGACGGTAGTAATCCGCAGAATTCAAAGTTAATATCTTCTTCTAATGAGGTGGCAAAACATGCCTGTGACCACTTAAGAAAACTCATCGGCAAACGTAAGTGCAGAAAACATCCCAGCAGTCCGAACAAACTCAGGATCTATGCTGTTTTGGGCGGTGAACCAAAAGCAGAACTGGTAAGTTATTGCTGCCCTGCTTTTGTAAAAAGGATCAAATAAAAAAGTAGTTCATATCATTTTCCTTTGGCTCAGTTGCCCTTATTTTTTATTTCCCTAAACTTTGCTGTTTCGTAACATTACCTTAATCCCCTGCGTTTAAGAATGTTGTAGTTTTGTATCACTCAGCGGTGTTTTGGTAGTTCATCGTTTGTGTGTTATAGATTAAGTATAGTTGAACCGCTTTCTGCTGCAATGAGAAGGCGGTTTTTCTTTTGTACTCTCTGTAAAAACAGGAGTTGAGGTGTTGCAACGCAAAACCAAACGGATCAGGTTAAGAGCCAGGTTTTTTTGATCAGGAGCGTCAGTATGCTTTTAAAATGAACCGTCAGCCCACACAGAAGGTCCGGTGCGTGGCCTGCCAAGGGCATTACGAAGTAATGAGCCAGATGGTGTGCTGATGGAGCCGTGTCGGGGTGAAACGAGAAAACAAGGCTTTAGCGCTCCTATATATTCGGGGCGCGTAAAAGCCGTGGTTTTCCGTGAGGCGGGTGGAAAATATTTTTGGCTTGATTTTTTGTGGATTTTATCCTGAGCGTAAGTCGAAGGATTTTCATCTAAGGAAAAAGTAAGAGAAATATTATTTTGAACGGGCGCTGAGCGGAGTCGAAGCGCCCGAATGAGCACTGAGCGGAATCGAAGCGCTAAGCTTTTTGTAAAACCGAAATATAAAGCTCTTCAACCTTTTTCCTGGCCCAGGGAGTTTTTCTTAAAAAAGCTAAGCTTGATTTAATACTGGGATCATAATTAAAACAACGGATGTCGATCTTAGTACCCAAATGTTCCCAGCCATAATAACTTACCAAATGCTCCAGAATCATCTGAAGTGTTTTGCCATGTAAAGGATCTTTGGAGGAAATCTGATTCATGCTCAAAGGTAGTTTTTTCTGAGAAGTTTTCTTACAATGATATCCACCTCCCGGTTAATTTCATCACCGTCTTTTTGATGCGCCTTTACCTTTGTAAACTGCACACGGTGTGTTTCGATCTGACCAATGAGTTGTTGAATGAGATCAATATTTTGTATAGGAGTTCCCTTGTTGGTGCTAAAATTTTTACGTCGGAGTTTTTCAATCCTGTCCACCAGATTTACCACATACTGGCTATCTGAATAAATATGAATGAGCTTGTGTTGCAGGCCTCTTTTATCCACATAAAGCAAAGCATTGATCACGGCCTTTAATTCCATGCGGTTATGAGTGGTATCCCGTTCTTCTCCCTGCAAAATCACTTTTTCATCGTCAATAAACAGAATAGCAGCCCAGGCTCCCTGCAACAATTGCGTGTGGCAACTGCCATCTGTATACACTGTTATGCTATTTTCCGTCACGCGTTGTTTGTAAAATCAATTAACAGGACAAAAGTTAATTAATTTTATAAAGATAGATACTATACGCTGATTATTACTTTATATTTAGTGCCAGTAAAAAGAACATGGAAAGCCTTGATCCACCCAGTGACGCCATAGAAATTACCATGTTTTGGACCTGGATGGGAAAGGATGGAATCTGCAGGACTAAAACCAAACCTCTGGCAGATATCGGATTAAAAGAAGCCCAGGAAAACACAGAGGCAGTTTCGTCTTTTTACACTGGTAAAAAATACCCTTTACTGATCGATGCAAGAACTATCCGGTCTATGGAACGTGAAGCCAGAAAACATTTGTCTACAAATGGCCGGGAGACCCGGATCAATTCTTTTGCAGTTATGGTAAAATCCCCTCTGAGCAGGGTAATCGGGAATTTTTTTATGGGACTCAACAAACCTGAGATCCCGGCCCGTTTATTCGATAAAGAAGAAGAAGCTATTCATTGGTTAAAGAAATATGTATAACTATGCCGCTTGCAGCCTTTCACATAAGCGATCATAACAAAAAGAGAGTAGACAATATTCTTGAGGTGGTTATGGCTTATGCCCGTCTTGATTTTTCAAAAAAAACAGAAGTTATAGGAAACGATGACGTGCTGGATGCGATTGGGGCAGGCCTGAATATGCTGGGAGAAGAACTGGAAAGTTCTACCGTTTCCCTGAAAGAAAAGGAGCAACTTTTAAAAGAAGTACATCACCGTGTTAAAAACAATTTGCAGATCGTTTCGAGTTTATTAAATCTTCAGTCGGATAAAATACTGGATGAAAAATACCTGGGTTTAATAACAGACAGTCGCAATAGGATTAACTCCATGGCTCTGGTACACGAAATGTTATACGCTTCCAAAGACCTGAGTAAAATAGAGATCAATGCATACGTGCAACGCCTGTGCCGAAGTATCCACCATTCCTTTTCAAAACCAGGTTCCAATATCACGTTTAATTTTTCGGTGGACTCCAATTTGTTTTTTAATATTGACCACATGATCTCTTTAGGTTTGATCTTAAACGAGATAATAAGTAATTCGTTTAAATATGCTTTCCCTGAAGATAAAGGCGAAATAAACATCGAACTTCACCGTACCGAAAATGAGTATTTTCTTAAAATACAGGATAACGGTGTGGGCATGCAGGCGGATTTTGATCCGGAAAAGGACGGACATTTGGGCATGCAACTTATCCGCATGTTATCTGAACAAATGGATGGAAAAATACATATAAATCACACGCAGGGTACCTGCTACAACATTACTTTCCCTTTCTGATGTCTTTACCCTATCATATTTTA
Source organism: uncultured Akkermansia sp. (assembly GCA_964566105.1). Taxonomy (GTDB): domain Bacteria; phylum Bacteroidota; class Bacteroidia; order B-17B0; family Aurantibacillaceae; genus Aurantibacillus. The sequence continues at coordinate 451 of CAZMHW010000377.1, read as the reverse complement.
ATAGTAGAAGATGAAGCCAGTTTGGCCGATACCATTGCGCTGAATCTTAAATTAGAAAATTACAAAACCACCGTGACACGCACCGGTAGTGAAGCTTTGCAGTTTTTTACCAGAAACCACCACGACATCAGTTTGGTTTTACTGGATGTGATGTTGCCGGACCTGAATGGATTTGAGTTGTGTAAAGAGTTTAAAAGAATGGATTCCAATTTGCCAGTTATTTTTTTAACGGCAAAAAATCAGATCTCCGACAAAATAGAAGGTTTAAAACTTGGCGCGGATGACTACATAACAAAACCCTTTGATCTGGAAGAACTACTCCTGCGTGTGAGTAACCTGCTGAAACGCACAAAAAAAGAAAATACCAGCAGCTTTGGTTTTGGCAACTGTAGCATTAATTTTAAAACCTTTGAAATTGTAGACGTAAAAGGAAACACGCAAACCCTCTCCA
>CAZMHW010000376.1:0-4366 GCA_964566105.1 uncultured Akkermansia sp. | reverse complement strand
CTTTTCATCTTCCCATGCATGTCATTCATTTTAACTGAGAAACCTTGGGCGGTGTACTGATGGTTGTACATGTCGGAAGTAACCATGTAATCGTCAATGATATCGTTATTGTCATTTTTCTTTTCGTAGATGGTTTTTCTTTCTGAAACAGGAAACTCTTTAGCTGTATAAAATTCGTACACGGTTTTTCCCACCTGGCACACTTTGTCCGTGGTTGAGCCATTTGTGTAGGCATTGTCAATGCTTTTAACGCTTACTTTAGAATAGCCTACAAACGCGTTAGGGTAAAGGTTTTCCAGATATGGTGTTTCCTGAAAATAATGATCATGGGCGGCAAAGCCCTTAGGTTCACCAAATTTAATAGGTTGGTGCATGGAGTTTTCGTCACCTCCTACCAAAGGTTCGTAACTAGCCACGCCACTTGAAATAACATCGCTACCTTCCTGCGTTAAATAAGTAAACTCTTGCCCGTAATCCGTATACGCTTCACCAACACCAGTGCTGTTCCAGTTGTCGCGGGTAACAACTTTTTTAACGCGATGTCCATCGCCAATTTTTTTCTTGTAAGGTGCATAGGCTCGTACCCAGGATTCGTCGTAATTAACCTGAGAACAATATCCTTTTCTAAGTAATCGCTTGTTTTGACTGTTAATCCTTACCGCCCCGGCCAGGAAATCATTCCATTGGCTTTTTATACTCGCTTTTAAAAAAGAATGGGTTTGTTTGGGATTTGCTGTTAAGGCCTGATTGTTAGGGATTAATCCCGGGTAAGCCAGTCTTAAAAAATTTGTGCGGATCATTTCCCAGCCTGCTTTGCAAATTGGATTTACAAGGGCGGGACCGCCCAAAAACCCGGGAAAAATTCCGGGAGCATTGTTTTCGATTTTTTCGCCTTTTAACCTCACCCAGGCGTATTTGTAAAAGGTACCGTTGCTATTGGTGTAGGTATTATAGGTTCCGGACTTATCGACAATGCCCGCGGCTTCCACTGTTCCGTAACAGGAAACGTATTCCCAACAGTCCTTTGTCAGTAGGTCAGGGTGTTGAGCAGTTCCTACGAGGTAAGTTTTACATTTTAAATACAATTGTTTCTTTTTTGGAAACATATTGTTTTGAACCAGTTTGTTTGCGTTTGTCGCAGAAAGGGAAGTACTTATACCCATGTTGAGCGCTTCGAGGTCAACCAAGGCTTCAGGAGAAGCGTAAATATCTGGGGCGCTCGGCGATAGGGTTGAATAATCAAAGGCAGGAGTTTTGTTTATGGAAGGGTAAAAGCCCGCAATTTTTAGCATGACGCCTGTAGGTTCGTCCTGAACATAACTGTAATCGTCCGATTCGTAGTAAATGTCAGTTTTGGCACCTGTAGGTGTCTCTATGGATGTGAGGTTCCAGGAAGCTGCGTAATTGTCTGCCTTTTGTTGCTCTTGTTCAGAATAAGGAAAGTCGGCATTACTGATGGTAGTGTTATTCTCTTTGTATTTTCCCCAACGGTCTGAGGCAGTGGGATCGTAGTCTGGATTTGAATCTGTAGTGCCATTATGGTCATTATCGGCATAGGTAAACTTAAAGGGTGATAAGGCCATTTTACCTGAATTTCCATGTGTAAAATAGATTTTCTTTAAGGTAAGTTTGCCTGAAGTTCCATTGTAAACTCCGTTGCAAAGTGAATAATCGTATTCGAACGTCACGGTTTTGAGCGGCACTGGCGTGCTGCTTGTTTGGGCAGCACGAATTTTTTCTTCTTTGGTAAAAAGACGGATCTGATTTAGTTTATAAGAAGTGCCAGAGGCCAATGCTCCATCTTCTCCATTAACTCCGCAATTGTCGGCTCTTTGTGCGATCTCAAATTCAGCCACGTAGTTTTTACTTTCGATGGAATTCAGATACCAGTTGTCCCGAATCCCATATTCGTAGGTGGCTTTGTCGTCCTGGTCATCCCATTTGGATCCTTCAATGAGACTGGCATTTTTGTCAGCTCCGCTCAGAGTTTCCTCATTTGGAGAACTGGACTTTACATTGTAGGGACTTCTCCATTCGTACTGATTGGTGTTACTGTAGTTAAATAAAATGTAAGTGCCGAGGTCATCCTGAGAAGGACCGTTCCCTGTTAAATCGACATAGTCTGGAGAGATGATGCTTGTTAACAAAAATGATTGAGCGTAAGCGGGTGTTTCCTCTGAATGGAAATAATTGTCGCTGCCTCTTACGTTTGCTGATGAAACATCGACAGGGTTATACTGAACCACTTTCAGGTAATTGGATTTTTGTAGGGGATTGGAAGCAGGTTGTGCCCAGGTGCCATTGAGTTCCTTGTCTGAAGCATTAAAAATCACGGTTTTCTTTTTATGGTTATAAACCGGTATACCATAAACATAGCGCGTTCCGTCGCCTTTGGTTACTGTCAGTTCTGACAGATGGTGATCGATGTTACTGAGTCCATTCAAATTTTGACGATTTTTTGTTGTATAATTGTTCAACTCTCGTGTAGAAGTGTTAATACCAAACTGATTTACTGCAAAGTCCCTGATCAGACGAACCTGCGCCCTGTCATTAGCATCTTTTGCACTGAGATAACTAATGTGTGTATTCCTGATCACCCGGCTGCTTCTTTTTCCAAGGCCTGCCATCGTGGAAACACCAGCATCGTTACCGATGCTTACAATAGTTGGTTTTGACGCGCCTTCTCCACCCCCCAAGGCATCATAAGACGCGTCTACAGGAGTTGGCTCACCCAATTCTTTAAAAAAGAATTTTTCGTAAAATCTGTCCCGGCTTGAGGTAGGATCTGGTCTGTAAAATTTAACGGAATTAACGGCGGGAGAGATATCCCAGTTACCGTCATAACTTCGTCCATGCCCAACACTGCTTCCATGCTCAAAGTAATAAAACAATCCCCAGCCCTTGGTTATGTGTTCGATACTAGAGCTGTTATCCTGACTACGTATCGTAGGATCGTGCACAATGCCGTAATCACTTCGGTGCGCCCTAAAGCTAGTGGACATACCTTGCGCGGACGAAATAAAAACGTCGTTGTTTAACGAGGCATAACTGCCATTTGCAGCTTCGTCCATATAAACGCCTTCATTAAAACGGTTAAAGTCCATTAGAGATGTTGAATCGGAATTCTCCAGGTTCATATAGCCGTAAGACTTGATGGTTTTTAAAGGATCGTCTAGTTTGGTGGTGTTGATATAACGTGGTCGCCCCCCTCCCTGCATAAAGTCACAAGTAAAATAATACCATATTGGAATACACCCGTAAGCCCCTTTAATTTCATCTTCTGAACTGAAGGTACTGGAAAAGCTTTGGTTGATGCGCGGAGGGAAGGCAAGTGAAGATACCGGAAGTAAATGTGTGCTTGAGGTGCCATTTACTTTTCCATTGGGATCAATTCCCCAGCCGAAGGTTGATGCATTGGATTGAGAATAAAGATGACGTGTGATGCCGGAATTGGTATTTACTACTGTACCCTGAGTTTCAGAACTGCTGTTTAATTTTAATGCCTTCCAGTTGCCTGGGTAATTTAAATGTGCACTTCCATGTGATTTATAATCTGCAAAAGTACCACCATCTTTCGTACTGAGACGAGTACTTTTGCCTTGTCCCCAATTTTTAGACAGCAAGGAGAAGCCAATTGCCGAAATACCAACACCTATACTGCCGTTGAGGTCCAATTGTAGTTCCAGGGAATGGCCTTCGTAGTTATTATAGGTCATTAAATAACCCAGGTTAAAAGAGCGGTCAAATGTGACGCCTGCGCCAAAATAACTAGCAGTAGATGCATGTTTGTAGCGGTACATCAGGCCACTGCCAATAGTCGTACTCGGCTTGATATTAGTTTCCGATTTTATTTCGTCCCCATTAAAGTCATCTGGTAAGCCCCGCATCATCCTGCCCATAACACCAGGGTTTAAGCTCCAGCCAAGGCCAACCCAGCTAGCCTCGTCTTCCATTTTTTGCCCGGCCTTATAACTTATGTTCAAAGGATACCCATCCACGTCCATAAGGGGAATGTTATAACTAAAGTCTCCTGTAAAAAGGTCTACCATCTCGGAAGAGGAGGCCTGTTGGAAACCGATATGTTCCGGTTGTACGGCCCCATTAGTAAGCGCGAGAGCCATGGTAGGTGAAATGACTTCAAATAAAATATTTAAAGCCATAAAAAACGCGAAATATCTGATGAGTTTCTTTTTCATAGGTAGATAATTATTTTTTTGCTTTTCATTCAATAAATTGTTCTAAACATTGGCGTCAAAATCCCGTTTAAAACCTGAGCTTTGGCAGATCGGCAAAGGTTTCATTTGGGTACTTGAATTTTATTATTCCATTGTTAAAGAGGTTGTCATTAAAGATGACAGTGTAGTCT
>CAZMHW010000375.1:0-4371 GCA_964566105.1 uncultured Akkermansia sp. | reverse complement strand
ACACAAGGCGATCGAAAACCAGAGTAGCTGTGTTCTAAACTTCTCCACATCGGTCACTCTGCGTTTTGCCAAAGCCGAACCGATTGTGACAATCACAATTGCGAACAACATGAGCAATGCGTGAATCAAACCAAAAAACAAAGTTTCTGTGTGATGACTCCCCTCTGTAACATGTTTCCAAAAATATGCCGTAACCGGACTTTGGATATAGACCAGAATTCCCAGCACCAGTTGCAGATGAGCTATGGTAGCTGTCCAATGCCTCAGTGCATTATCTGTTTTTGAAAAAACGGAACCTTTTACGTAGCCCCTATAAGCCCTGAAAATAGCATAACCCAGACTTAAGACCACTAACCAGCGAAAAACAGAATGATAAAAAATAAGCGTTTGATACATCGTAAAAAAGAATACGATGCAAATATATACAAAACATACCAATTAGTATGTTTTTAGAAAAATTTATTTAAGGCCTGCCAGGTAACGTTTTAATTCCTTTAAATAAATAGTGTAAGAAGTGTTGTCATCATACATTTTCGCGTAGTTGCGAATGCCCCAGTAACCAGCTGCTACAAAAACCGCAACCTGTTTTGCATTTACCTCCTTATTTACCTTGCCCACTTTTTTTGCACGGCGAATACTCGCCTGGATGGTTTCCTGCCATGCTCCCACCAGTTTAGAAAGAGCTAAAGCGAATTCCGTATTTAATGGGGACATTTCCTGGGCGAAATTCCCTGCCGGGCAACCATATTTGGCCTGAAGAAAAGAATTCTCAAATAACAAACCATGCATCACCGTGTAAATATCGTGTACAGGATCTTCCGATTCTAAAAGCGGTTTTACCAAAGTATCATAGGTAGCGGGAAACATAACCTCGTTGATAACGGCCAGTCCCATTTCATCCTTGTTCTTAAAGTGATAAAAAAAAGCTCCTTTGGTTACTTTGGTAGTAGCAATGATCTCGTCGATGCTGGTAGCCTGATATCCCTTTACATACATCAATTCAAAGGCTTTGTGAAGAATCATTAAACGTGTCTGGCTGGCTTTGGACATAAAATACTATTTGGTATTTTACAAAAATACTACAAATGATTGACTAAACTGCCGCAAATGACCCTTTGAATTGTCGCAGGTTTACCTTTAAAAAAGAGATGAATCTTTTATTTTTACAAAAAAAACATGGAAACATTTGTAATCGAAAAAGACATCACGGTATTTCTTGTTCCTGCCAGTTCATTTCCCGAAGGCATTGCGGCGGCCCATGAAAAACTTCATGCATTGATTCCTTTTTCTGAAAACAGGCGCTACTTTGGATTGTCGCGCCCCAACAGAACAGGAATGATAGAGTATTTTGCCGCGGCGGAAGAGTTAAGTCCGGGAGAAGGCAAAAGTTTAAACTGCACTAACTTTATCCTCAAAAAAGGAGCCTATGCCTGCATACACTTAAAAGATTACAACAAAGATCCTCAGCAGATCAGTAAGGCTTTCGAAAAACTACTCCAACATCCAGAGCTTGACCCACAAGGTTATTGCCTTGAGTGGTACACCAATGAAAAAGAAATGAAGTGTCTGGTGGGTCTAAGCTCTAAGAAATGATTTTAATCAGTTTAATCCAAATTAGACTGTTGAAAAACACAGTCTACGATGTAAGTAATTGTAAGCATTTCAATACAATTACCGGGAGGAAATGCAAACAATTACTAAATCGGGATTAAGCGCACTAAGACAGGTAGTTCACCTTTTTCAAAGGTTTCTACTGTCTAAGTGCGTTTTAAGATAATTTCACAACTGTCTTACCCGTATTTAGCATTCGTTTGTGATTGGCTTAGTAACTTAGGCCAAACTCATTTTATGTCCACTAAAAAAAATGTACTCGTTATCTGCGGAAGCACCCGCAAAGAATCCATCAACTTAAATTTAATCCGTGCCATTTCTGAAATGGCAAAAGATAATTTTCAAACGCAACTCTACCCGGACCTTACCGTCATTCCACACTTTAATCCTGACCTTGACCTCGATGGCGCAGAAGCACCTCAGCCTGTAGCAGACTTTAGAAAACAACTCCGGGCGGCAGACGGCATTCTTATTTGCACACCCGAGTATGCCATGGGAGTTCCGGGCACTTTAAAAAACGCCATCGACTGGACGGTTTCATCCTGCGAATTTTCACATAAACCTACCGCACTTATTACCGCTTCTTCTGTAGGACAAAAAGGACATCAATCGCTTTTAGAAACACTGAAAATTATTGAAAGTCATATTACGGATGACACCCAATTACTTATTCCTTATATAAAGACCAAAGTGAGTAAGGAGAATAAAATTACGGACGAAGTGACATTAAAATCTGTAAAAAAACTGATCGACGCCTTTGATCAATTAATGTTACCGGTTAATAATGCCTGATGGAAACTCCTTTATACAATAAAATTGGAGAAGGTTATAACCACTCGCGTAAAGCAGACAGCTATCTTAGCAAGATCATTTCCGATTGGCTGCCCAATAAAAAAGAAGCTGTTTTGGATATTGGCTGCGGCTCCGGTAATTACAGCCTCAGCCTGAAAAACAAAGGGTTCAATGTTTTTGGTGTCGACCCATCAGACACCATGTTGTCGCTGGCACGCGAACAAAGTAAAGAAATAATCTGGACGAAAGGAAGTGCAGAAAACATCCCATTTGACAACGAAACCTTTTCGGGAATTTTTGGCACACTTACCTTACACCATTGGAAAAATTATACTTCCGCCTTTAAAGAATTGTATCGCGTAGCAAAGCCTGGCGCTAAACTGATTTTTTTTACGGCCACCCCCGAACAAATGGAAGGTTACTGGCTCAACCATTATTTTCCAAAAATGCTTGAGGCCTCCATTATACAAATGCCCTCACTCCAAGTTCTTACCGAAGCAGCTTCAAATGTTGGTTTCCTTTTCCATTCTGAAGAACCCTACTTTGTAACCAATGATCTTGAAGATTATTTTTTATATGCAGGAAAACACAGGCCCGAAATTTATTTTGATGAAAATATCCGTAAAGGCATTTCTTCTTTTAGTGCACTCGCCAATAAAACGGAAGTAAAGAAAGGACTTGAAACATTGAAGGAAGATCTGGATACCGGTAAGTTTGAAGCCATCAAAAAACAATTCGGGAACAAAACAGGAGATTATACATTTATAAGATGGGCCAAAGCCGGATGAACCTAATCAACAAAAAGCGGAATAAGTTCCATAATCTGGAACAAAAAGTAAAGCCTGTCTTTATATTTTATTGAAAATCAAACATTTAACATCTGGCACGACTTCTGCATTCTATACGATATACGCAAAAACAAAAACGTTATGAAAACCAAAAACACTTTATTCAGCCTTTTTTTCTTCATCCTGTTTACCGGATTAAAATCTCAGACTTTGCCTGTGACCGGTCATTTTTTAAATACCGAAAATGAAAAAATTCAGGCAAGCTATACTTTAAGCTGTGAAGGTAAAGTGATTGATTCAGGAAAAGATCTTGAAAACCTGGTTTTAGATTTGACCGTAAATAAAATGTACTTATTAAAAGTGAGCCGCCAGGATTATAAAACAAAAACTATTTGTTTTTCCATTAAACCTGAAATGAACGAGAACAATTACATGTTTGAGTTTGATGTATGTCTAAATAAAATACAAAGTCTGAAAAACACCAGTACTCCTAAGGAAACTAATGAAAACAGCAACACGGTTCTTAAAAGCGGAAATTCTTACTCCGACAGTTTTGTCTCTTTAAAATCGCTTTAAAATTATCACATTCATAACGCGTACCAGATTACTGCACTACATCAGCCTCCGTTAAAATAGACGGAGGTTTTTTTTGTGCCTTATACTTGCAACCCTTTTTAATAAAGACATTTCGCGGTTTGTCCGTCTGGAAAAAATTCTGTTTTCTGGAAAATTTCCAAAGACACTTCCAAACAAAATCCTCATTCTCAGCACATTAATTTCAGGCACAATTGCTGTGATACTACACTCATAAACACATCCAACACCATGAAAATATCAGGCATTTTACTCAGTCTGTTCTTGTTCATTTTATTCAGTTCATCAAAAGCGCAGGTGCTTTTAATTAACGGGCATTTTTTAAATAGCAATAACCGGAGAATTAAAGCTAACTATAATTTGACTCACAAAGGAAAGATCATTTACACCGGAAGGGATACGGAAGATCTCTTGTTCGACGTCAACTTTAATGAGATTTATTCCCTCACGGTAAGCCAGGAAGGTTTTAAAACAAAAACAATTGTCTTTTGTATCAAACCCGAAACAACCCGGGATAAATTACTCTTTGAATTTAATGTGACCCTGAAAGAGAAGTACGATCTGCAGAACATCTATGTGAGTGATC
>CAZMHW010000374.1:774-4380 GCA_964566105.1 uncultured Akkermansia sp. | reverse complement strand
GAATTCAAGTCCGAAAACCGTTCTTTTTAAAGAAGAATCTTCTTTTTTATAAATAAGGCTGGCGATAGAGCTGAAGGCCGGAAATTTGATCAGTGAAAACGTGAGGTGGTGCGCTCTTTCTGGGTTTAAACGAAATAAAAGGCTTTTTAATAGTTGATACATACGAGCCTAAAATTAGGGTTAATTCTTCTATTTTGAGATGATTAACAATCTGAATGTTAAAAAAAAACCAGGCAATTTTGTGTTTTTTTGTATTTTGAATCAAAAAAGATGTATTTTTGCTCCCAAATTATAAAAAATTAATCTTTACAAAAATGAAAAAAGTATTATCAATTATTGCTGTTGCTGCTATGACAACTGCATTTGTAGCTTGCGGTCCTTCTAAAGAAGAAATGGAAAAAGCTGAGCAATTAAAACAAGATTCTATTGCTGCTGTAGAAAAAGCAAAACAAGATTCTATTGCTGCTGCTGCTGCTGAAGCTGAGAAAATGGCTATGGAAGCTGCTGAAAAAATGAAGCAAGATTCTATCCGTATGGCTGATTCAGTTGCTGCTGCCTCTAAAAAAGGTGGAAAAAAACACTAATCAATTGCTCAAAATTTAAAAAACCTCTGGCTAACGTCAGGGGTTTTTTTATGCCGTTATTTTAGCTGTTTCAGAAATTCTACAAGTTTAAACGTGGCCTTACTGTCCATGTCGCAATATTCAATAAGGTCCTGTTTTATCGGGTCTTTGGTTTCGGGAGTTTCAGCCAGGCGATACTGTTCAAAATAATTCATAGCCTCTAACCCTGAGTTTATCTTTGAATAAACCACATCTTTTAGCAAAACGGACGAAACTACCTTAAGGGAGAAATTACTCTTAAAGGCAGGATCGTAATAAGCCAAGTCCAGAAAAATATCAAATACGTCTACAAGTTTTGTTTTCAATAAAGTTAGAGCTACATCCAACTCAGGGAATTTCCGCAGGAGGTTATCAATCGCGCTTAATTCCATTGTCTTATCATACACTACAATAGTGGCATATTTTTCAGATAGCCGAAGGAGTTCTTTTGCAAAGGATTCGCGTTCATCCAGCTGATGGCCTGAAAAAAAGTGGCTGGAATCGACGCCGTCATAAAAGCAAACTAAAAAGGGTACTTGTTCAAAGGGTTTGGTGCCCTGCAACTGAGGTATGGCAGAGCTCCAGATTTCCATATCCATTGCCGCCACAGGGTGTTTAATTTTGGACAGGAACTCCGTGATCTTTCCACTGTCGCTGATTATTTGATTGGAAATAAAGGCGTTTTTTATTTTAAGAGCCACTGCCTTTTCTACCATATCGTCGGTTACCTCCTGAATGTTGCGGATTCCTTTGTTGTACCATTCAAACAACAAGGTTTTATCGATAAAGGGTAAATTAAAAATACTGTTTTCGTGGATAGTGTCTTTCCAGCAGGTGCCAAAATAGTCGCATTGGTAAGGCCTGAAACAATGTTTACCGATAGGAATATTCGGAATGATATTTTCATCCAGTAGATGATGTGCTACTTTGATCTGGTGATCGAAATAAGCAAAATTCTCTTCCGCTTTCAATTTTACACTTCGTTTACGAAAAAGTTTTTTCGGGTCTATTTCATTTTCTAAGACGTAATCCGGATTCAGGCTCACGAGAAATAAATCGTCAAAGTCAGGCAGACAATTTTTAAGAACATAATATTGCAGATAGGCGTCCTTTAAATAGGTCTCCGAAATTTTCATTGAACTTTTTACTTCGTAAGCGCTGTACTTTCCGTCCACAAAAGTCAGAATGTCAGCCATAATAAGCACACCGTTAAAAATAAAAGTAGCCTCGTAAATAACCTCGGTTTTATTTTCAATCAGCGTTTGAGTGAGTTCCGCGCCTGCCGCAGAGCCTTTTACTTCCTTACTTACATCAGTTCCTCCCGGAAAAAGCTGTTGTGCAAAATAGCCAACATCGTGTCCCCGTTTAAAAGTGAGTTGTTTGTCTACGCTTACTTTGTCTCTTAAATAAGGATGATTTTTATATAAGAAAAACGCCTTGTGGCATTGTTCGAATTTGAGAAATGATGTTTTGCTGATGGAATAACCGGTAATACTCATACAAGAACCCAAAGATAAGGATTATTACCGCCCCTCACTATGTTAATACGCCATAACGAATGTTGACAGGAAGTAAAGGGTCTCTCCGCTTTTGCCCGAAACCCCTTGTCAGTCGCTGCACTTTCATCCTGTCTTAATCCAGTTTAATCCAAATCACCGCCGATTTCTCTGTTTCAGGATCGGTGTAAATTGTGGCATATGATTTTTTAGCGGCGTTGTAGGAAGAGCTGCCGAAAAGACAAAAGTTAACATCCTTTTTTTCCTTTGGTTTCTTAAAAATATAATCTCTCTTAATGGCATCACCTTTATAGGTATATTTAACCGCAGTGGTAGCTCCTATGGCTTTAACGATCTTGATGCTTTTAGAATCATCAGTTTCTACATTCTTAGGTAAATTATTAAACAGCAAATAGCTGGCATTGTCTGTAGAAACAAAATCGATCGCGAAATACTGTTCACTGGCCAACCCTTTGTCGTCGAAGTTATTGGCAGGTTTGAACCCGGTTTTAATTTTATTGGAATTGAAACCCGAATGATTACCACTTACAAAGGAGTAGTAAGGAAACACAGCTCCGTAGCTTGTTTTACCTTCTGGTGTTACAGTTAGCAAAGCAATATCTCCTAAAAAAGTACCCGTTACCATACCATTACTTACTTTTGCTGTTGTTACCTGATACATCAGTACCAGGTTCCCGGTTTTGTCTGTGAAAGTACCCTGTATGATTCCCTGATAATCATCTTTACTTCCCATCTTCTCTTTGTAGTAAGAGTTGATTTTAGAAAAATCAGGTTCGTAAGCTTTTTCAAGACTTAAGGAACCTGGCTTAAAATTTTGAAAGTTTACTGTTAAACTCGTGCCGTCTGACCCTAAACTTACATCTGAAGTGATGATCATGTGTACTAAATCTTTAACACTGTTATACACAAATTCAGCTCGTGGGTGTTTCCAATCCGTTGCAATTCCCAATTCCTTTTGAATAAAATTTGTTTTTCCCTTTTGGAGTTTAGAAATATAAAAGCTCGACTCATCACCTCCTGATTTGTCCGTATTAAAAGCATAAGTGCCAATTATGACATATTCATCCTTATGCACGATTGCATTCAGATACCGGGTATATTTGTATTTATCATTAGGAGCCGTGTAATTAGCCCTGTTAATTAGTTTGTGATCAGGCCCAAAATGAAAAACCTCTATTCTGTCTTTTGTTTCATGAGCCAGTGTATTATAACGGATCATAGCGTAGTAATCACTCTCAGGGTCTTTAACGATTCGGATATCCGGTATGTCCATACCACCAAAGGCTACGGCATATGCATCTTTCATGGTAATTTTATCCAGTTCGGCAATTTTCTCTTCGTTTTTAAGCTTACCGGTTTTTCCATCAACCACCAGCCGGATCATAATGGGTTTTCTATCCTCACCTTTCTGAAAAAAAATAGCCACGTCACCATTTATTTCATAAATTCCACTTTTTACTGTACTTGCCCCCGCTTTATCAACTGTC
>CAZMHW010000374.1:0-764 GCA_964566105.1 uncultured Akkermansia sp. | reverse complement strand
CATAAATTCCACTTAAAATATAAGTCCCTAACTTATCCTCCACAAGCTGACTGGCTAATTTTCCGGATCCTACTTTTTTTCTCAGAGAATCATATAAAATGACTTTGATGCCTTCTTTTTTTGTGAATTCCAGAAAACATGTATTTGTGTTTTTTAACTGAACCAGTTTACACCAGCCTTCCGGCTCAGGAAACGAGGGACTCTTGTCTTTTTTCTGTGAAAATGAGTAGAAACAGATAATACTCATTAAAAATAGTAAGCTTTTTTTCATCTTTTAGTAAATGGGTTTTGCCCGGCAATAATAAGAGTTTAATTTTATTATCTGCCGATTAAATTTACTAGCGTTGTTTTTTTGTAAAATTTCCATGAAACTATTTTCCTGAACCCGTGACGTCAGACTTTGTTTTTTAATTCTCAAACAATCCTTAACTTTAAAGTCTTAATTTAAATTTCAACTATGTCAGCAACTCCAGAAGGACGCCAAATCATTTTTAGTATGGTGAATGTGTCCAAGATACATCCTCCTCAAAAACAGGTTTTAAAAGATATTTACATTTCGTTTTACTACGGTGCTAAAATAGGGGTGCTGGGTTTAAACGGTTCCGGAAAATCGTCTTTACTCCGCATCATGGCGGGTATGGATAAGGATTATATCGGAGAAATTCATCAGTCGCCCGGATATAGCATTGGAATGCTGGAGCAGGAACCGAAACTCGATGAAACCAAAACGGTGATTGAGATCGTGCGCGAAGGGGTTCAGAAAT
>CAZMHW010000373.1:0-4380 GCA_964566105.1 uncultured Akkermansia sp. | reverse complement strand
GCCATAGCCTTCTACTCCAAAACCGTCGCCATTTGCAGTTGGATTGGCTTCACCAGAAACACCTACTGAAAGGGAACGGTTAAATGGATTTTCAGAATCATTTGAAGCAGCCCCTCTGCCTCTAACTCCATAAGCACTATTTCCTCCTTTTCCAATCCCGTCAACACCAATATTCCAGTTTAAATTCACATTCCCATTGTCATAAATTGAAGAAACTCCCTCAATGCCAATGCCGTTGGCGTACAAATTACCCGGGGCAACAACACGTCCCGATACACCAATTACCCAATTACCTGTCATACTTGAGCTATTTGTGATATTTTGCTCAACAGCAGCACCGTATAAAGCTCCTGTGGCAGAAGGCTGGTTCGCATCCACATCATTGGTAATATGAAACCTGGTTGAAGGAGTGTACATGTTTGGTGTACCAAATAAAGCGTAACCTGTAGTGCCAAAAATTTTCATACGGTTTGCCCCAGAATAAGAACCAACACCTGTGTATATAGGTCCTTCATTAATATTAAAATCAGAACCTGTTCCATAACCAAGATTAATGTGCGTAGTTGATTCCAGATTACCGTAATAATCGGCATGAATTCTAAAATTTGACTGACTTGTAGCAATTGAACTACGTACGTCAAGTGCTGCTCCGGGTGTTGAATTATTTAAGCCAATACCAACATTGGAATTTGGTAGGATAAAAACGGATTGTTTGTTGTTAGCTTTCAAAACAAACGAGATGTTGTTACAAGTGCCAGCATCATTGTAAATGGGTGGACTATTTGGAGTCATTACATTTGGGGCGTTAATCACATTACCACCAATATACCAGGGGATGGATCCTGGAACGCAGGGGTCTGAACTGGTAGCATTTCCGTTACCTGGCCCATAGTCCTGTGATTTAGATAAATTAAACGCGCATACTGCTGCAACAATTAGAATTGATTTAGATGTTTTCATTTTTTTTAAGATTTAAATTTTACAATTAGGACAAATTATTTTCAAGTGAAAGAATAAGAGTTTATTATTTGTCAGCCACCACCATACGTTTTGAGTCCATAACTTTTCCATCGGCTACAATCGAATAGATGTAAATGCCTGCGGCTAGTTTTTCGGACGTAATTGTGATAGACGAAGAACCTTTCTGGTTAATAGGGAAAGTAGTAATTTGTTTACCGGTTAAATCATACACCGCCATGTACGCGTTTGATACGCTGGCTGGAATGGTATAGTTAACTACTGTTTCGCGGGTAAAAGGATTTGGAACGTTTTGTGACATCTGGAAGCCGGTTTCTACAGAATTTAATTGTTGAAGTCCGGTTTGTTGCATTTGTTGTCTCATTTCCTGGTTGGTGGCGGCAAGCTCTTCTATTTTCTTTTGTTGTTCCTGCATACCTTTAGTTAATAAGGCAATAAATGCCATGTAGTCTAAACCTTTGTAGTCAACAGCTTTGGTAACCTCTTTACCATCATTATCAACGCTGGCTGGTTTATGAACTTCTGTTACCAGGTCCGGAATTATTTTTTCAACTTCCTGCGAAATGAAACCGTATTGTTTTTTGCTGCTGAAGTGAAGACCGTACTCATTATCTGTTTTCATGTAGTAGGTGCTTGGGTTTAATTGCGCAATTATTTCAGAGGCATTTTCAATAGACTTGATCTCTTTTTTGAAGCGACGATCGGAAGTGAAGACTCCGAAACTAGTATTATAACCCACGCCATTAATCATAACGTCTCCATCAAACCAGCCGGCATAAAAAGTGCTTGGTGTGCTATACAAACCAACATCCATGTTTCCTGCTCCACCGAATATTGAAGCATGTGTAAGTGGGTAAACTGACTGAAATCCATGTATAGCTGATCCGCCTACATTGTCTCCTGACCAGCCTGCGACACCAATATTGAATTTAGGGGCATACGTACCAGCCGGCATTTTCCCGGGACTATAGGCTGAACCCTGGACACCCACGTTTCTCCAACTGCTGTCTCTGTAAACCCTGAATTCACCTGCCACTTGAGAACCCATGGCGCGCGAACTGCCGTTTACAATTTCGCTTAATACACCGTAAACATAACCGGGTCCCGTAGCGGTTGCGTGCAGACCTACTGGAATTGAATAACCTGAATTAGTTTTTCCTTCCACATTTGCACCAGTAATGTATATTCCCTGCGTGTTGTTTTCTGCTAACGCAGAAATGCCGATTACACGAGGTGTTCCAAGAAACGGTTCTGTACTGGAGAATTTATTTGTATACACATTAAATTTTCCGATAGCACCACCATTACAATTATACCCAACATTTACTTTAGTCGTATAATCCTTATCGCCGGTGAAATTAAAATTATAACGGTCCAGTTCCATCTGGCGGTGCCAGTACAACGGTTTTGTGGGGTAGCTACAATAGTTGCCCAGGCAGCATGGATCCGGGTCTTCAATGGGAGGTGGAAAATCTCCATTTCCCGGATCGTCATTTCCCGGTGTTCCTCCCAGTGATCCCAGTTGGGCGAAGCTTAGGCCCGCGCACATCATAAATACGCCAAATAAGAGTTTCGTTTTCATGTAATTGATTTAATGGGTTAATACTTAAATTTAAAAAGTAACTGGGGTAAAAATAGTCTCGACGCTTCCCTAAAAGGAAACGTACTAGTAAACGCAGGCATATTTTTGGCAAGCGTCTCTTTCTAAACAGTAAGTGAGGGTATTATTCGGAGATCCGGCGGAGTAACTGGTCTTTTTTCCGACTGGCCACGGGAAGTGTGGTGCCGTCTTTTAATATAACCCTGCCACCTTCGGCTTTATCAAACCTTTTCAGGTAATCCAGGTTCAGGAGGTAAGTCTGGTGGATTCTTAAGAAATTTTCGGCTTCCAGCAGCTCTTCGTAAACGCCCAGCGTTTTGGTAACAAGGATCCGGCTCCCGTCAGCTAAATGAAACTGGGTGTAACTTCCGTCAGCCTCGCAATAAACAATTTCTTCGGGGTTTACCACATGAATGGAATCGGAAGTTTTAAGAACCATTTTCCTTTTTGCTTTTTGCCCGATGTGGAGGTTGTGCAAAAGGGATTCTATCTTCAACGACATTTTTTCCTTGTCGAGAATGTCGCTCGCCCGTTCCACTGCTTCCGCGAGGTTGTCCGGATCAACCGGTTTAAGCAGGTAGTCTATGGCAGCGAAACGGAAAGCTTCCACTGCGTATTCCTGATAGGCAGTTATAAAAATGACCTTAAAGTCGGGATGGGGAAAGTGTTTGAAAATATCAAAGCCATTTTCTTCTCCAATATTAATGTCCAGTAAAAGTACATCGATTTTTTCTTCCCGGATAAAGCGCGCGGCTGAATCAACAGTGTCAAAAGACTCCACCCACGCAATGTTCCTGCAATAGAGTTTCAGCATGCTGTTCAGCGATTCTCTTACATTCTCTTCATCGTCAACAATAACTACTTTGAGCATCATGATTTTATAATTGGTAAGGATATCAGGATAAAAGGATTAATGGTATTTTAAAGGTGACACGTACGCCCTTTTGGCTCGGACTGTCAGGGGAAAGGGCTGAGATCGAATAAATAATTTTTTTTCTGGCTTTGAGATTGATCAGGTTTATCCTTTCCCTGGTAATTTCTGTAGCCAGTGATTGATGTTCTCCTTTATTTTTAGGAGCGTCGTTCAACCCATTTCCATTGTCAGTTATTTCCATTATCAGGTACTGTTCTTCGAGTTTATAGCTGACCTTTATTTTTCCACCGGTGTCGATGCTTCTCATGCCATGCTCCACCGCGTTCTCAACAAAGGGTTGTGCCAGCATGGGTGGTACCGAAAGCGCGCCCGTGTCTATAGTTTCGTCTACTGAAATCTCGTATTCAAAACGCTGCTTAAAACGTAATTTCTGTAATTGCAGGTAATTCTCCAGCAGACGGATCTCTTTGTTAAGGGGAATAAATTCCATTCTTGAATTTTCAAGGACATTGCGGGTCACGTTGGCAAATGAACTCATATACTTTACTGCCTCTTTCGCATCGTGTTTCAACATAAAATTCTGAATGGACTGCAATGAATTAAAAATAAAATGCGGATTCATCTGAGACCGCAATAGTTTTTGCTCGAGTTCAGTACTCTTTTGCCTGGCACTTAAGCGGCTCTGTCTGATCAATAAAAAAGCAACCAGTAATACGAGGGTTAACAGGCTGCCAAGACCGAGACTGATGAGTTTGTTTTGAGTGAGTTGAAGGGATTGTATTTTGTTCTGCTGGCTTAGTAATTTATTTTCGTTTTCTTTTTTTTCAAGGTTGTAAGTAAACTCTTTTTCGGCAGCTTGTTTTTGGATGTTTACCTGTGAGAGGCTGTCCTGGTTTCTCATAATGAGCTCGCAGGCTTCGTAGGCAGG
>CAZMHW010000372.1:0-4383 GCA_964566105.1 uncultured Akkermansia sp. | reverse complement strand
CACTACTTCCTAATTATGCTCTAACTTATTTCTTAGAATCCTATGTTGTAAGTGGCCTTCCCAGCTATGATGATACCTACATTGAGAAAGCAATTGAATTAAATAGTAACTACTACGAAGCGCTTTATTCGCGCGCTTGGCTCAATTATCAAGATGATATGTATGAGGAGGCTGCGGTCGATTATACCAAATTTATTGACAATGCAATTGAAACCGACTGGACACTACAGGATGCTCTGGAAAGACGCGCCTACTCCTTTCAACAGATTGGAAAAGTCTTTGAAGCGATTCTAGATTATAACAAGATCATTGAACTATACCCAAACAACACCGAAGTATGGTATTTACGAGCACACGCTAAAAGACAGTATAAAGACTATAAAGGAGCGCTCGAAGACTATCGAATTGCAATTGAAAAAGATGATAAAAACAGTTTCTTCTGCTTTGTAAAGCGAGGGGATATCTACATGCAGCTCGAAGACTATACCGGAGCTGTCGAAAACTATACGGCGGCGATTTCGATAGATGACAAACAGCCACATGTTTACAGAAAAAGAGCCGAAGTAAATAAAAAGCTAAACAGGCACGAAGCAGCGGAAAGTGATGCAAGAAAGTCGAGTGAGATTCTCATTACTAATGCAATCAAAAGCCCCGATCAAAAGTGATATCTCGGATTAAGGATCAAACTGTAACATGGACTTTAATCAAGTCTCTTGATTTAAAGGAATTATTTCTGCAATAGATCACGTTTGGTTCTTTTAGTTCTGGAACGTTACCAAGATGAGTTAAGGTAGCATAAGACCAAAAAGCTGTCCATTCGATAGTCTCCGGAATAAATTCAACATCAATATTCGGAAAATCAGAGGACAACGGTCGATGACGTTCATAATTTTCTCTTATCAATTCAAATGTTGACCACGGGAATTGTATTACACAGTCAATATCTCTTGGAGCTATATTCTCGGGATCGATAAAACTTCCTCCAAGTACTATATCAATTTCCTTAATTTTAAACTCCTCCGCTTTTATTGTAACATACGTTAGAAGCCTTTCAAATAAATGTGACCGTCGTTCATTCAGACAAAAGGCCTCTACGAAACACTTGATGTCCATACTATTTATAATTGGAATCGCCGGCTTATTAATCGTAACCGGAAAGAGTTTTAAATCATTATGGGATAACCAGCATAAAAATTTGTACTCCTGGTGGGAAATTAGATTTCCGTCAGCAATTCTGTCACTAAGAACTTTGTAACCACTTAGAACATTCTGGTCGTTTTTATCAAAAAATTTAAATCTTTCTCGGATCAAGATATCAAGATTGTGATCGTTCATTATTCTAAAAAGTTTTGCGTAAAATTACGTAAAAGCAGCCTCACCTTATTGTATTCAAGTTAGCATTTTACAAGCCCATTTTGCGCTTTTTCAGCGGTGTGACATTTTTAGTGGCGCCAAATAAGCTTGTAAAATGCCAGTGGCCTTTAGCCTTTCGGTAGACAGCATTCGGCAAAAAACTAAAAACCTCTCGTTCTTTTAGCATTCCGGTTGACAGCGTTTCGGTTGACACTGCCTTAACCGAGACAAGGGCGCACGGCCGCATAACAGCAAGCAATGGCGTCATGCCGGTAATCTTCTATTTTAAAATCTCGGTGGACATTCGTACATTTAGCATACGGACGACCGGCACGAACGCCAGCTTGCAATCCGTTAGCGGTAATTTCTAATAGAATGAACAACAAACATAATATTGAATCTTTGACAGAACAGATAATTAAGGTTGTGACAAATGGCGAATCACCTTTGGAAAAATGGCTTGACTTAGAGGAAAAAAACATAGTCGAACTTTACACTTTTCATCTTGTTTATTGCTGGTATTTCATTCAGGACAACAAATTAATAGAAATGAACGGCGACAATGCCAAACATTATTTTACGTATTCATTTATCAGATTAAAAAAAATATTACCTGAATTAAACGTTGAAAACTATTACGGTATTTATATTGATAGGTACAAAAACTTTGGAGCGGAATTAAAAGAAATCCGTAAAAATAATCTAACTTCTTTTCCACATTTTCCAAATTATTTCTATTCTCATGTATGTCAATATCCAATGCAAATTAATGTAGTCCTTATAGAAAATTTTGAACATGAAGATTGGCCTGAAGATCAACTAAGTGATATGTTTTCACATCAAATCAATCACTTAGAAGCTAATTTAAAACAATTACTTTAACATGCTTTCAAGACACGTTGACAAAAATAAATATGGCGGACATACCTGGCATATAAAACTTGACTCTCTCTTTCATATTTTTGTTCACGGTACGGACAACTCCTCTTATGTAGTGGATTTTAAAGAATTTAAATGGGTTAGTTATAAAACTCTTTTTTCTTTTGTATCAAATGAAAATCTTGAAACAACAATCATAAAATCATTTGACAGAGTTTTCGATTACTACAATAATAATGAATACCTCTGGACAGAAATGCAAAAAAATAGTAAACTCAATCAAGTTATTGAATTACTTCGACTTAGTAAAGAATCGAAATAGATAATTCTTCTTTCAGGGTATCGTGACGAAAAACTACCGCTAACAGCAGCTCAGGCGCCAGCGGACAATTGCACATGCATTTGCAAAGTATATTGCCTGCTTCGCAGACCGTTTTAGTTTTTGCAAATGCGTATTTTATTTTAACTTCACGTTGGACATAGCAACATTTTAGCATCTGCGAAATCGTTATTTCGCCGGCGCCTAGCTGCGGTCCGTTAGTACCAATGTTGACAGCGTAAAAAATTAACCTCAAATGAAATTATTTTCACTGATAGTATTGTTGATTTTTGTCAGTTCCTGTAAGTCGTACATGGAATATACAGTAGGAACTAACGATATTGACTATAGTTATGACAACAATAAGGTAAAACGGTACTCAAATCTAAAAAAAGCTATCAAGGACCCGAAAAAAGTAGTATTTCTTGATATTTGGCTTACGAATGACAGAGAATCCGAAGCTTTGGCTCAAGAATTAGAATCAAATATTTTTAGGTTTTCCAACTTAAAAAAACTTACGGTGTACGGTAATCACAAATCGCGTCTTCCGGAAAACATCTTTAAAATAACTTCACTTGAATTTCTAGCAATAAACTCATTCAATTTGGACCCCAATACAAAATTTGACGACTTAAAGAGAATCAAGTTCCTAAGCCTTGGCGACTGTAGACTGACGAAAATTCCAGAATCAATACTGAATTTGACAACTTTACAGGGAATAGATTTAACTGCTAATGAAATAACCTACATTCCAGAACGAATCTCTAATCTGACTGAACTTCGGACGATTGACCTTACCAATAATAATTTTCTCGAAATACCGACTCAACTAGCTAAATGTCACAAATTACAATACATAGACCTAATCAATTCCGAGGGAACAAATGTCGATAAATTGAAATCAGTAAATGTTGGAGTGAATGAAGTAAAAGTCATTTGTGATTTAAACGAATTTAAAAGCCTCAAGGCTCTTTATCTGACTTGGGCATACCCGGACATCGAGTCTTTGAAGCTTAAGTATCCCAATCTTAAATTCAAATAAACTCTTTCAATTTCCCGTTAACCAACACTGGTACTAACAGCAAACGTGGCGCCACCGCAGACAAGAGACCGCATCGTGTAAGCAAAAGCAATTTACGGGCAGACAGTTTTAGTTTTGCTTTTGCGTAGTATATTTTTAACTTCACGGTGGACAAGCGAACAATTTAGCACCCGGCGGCATTGGAAGATGGCGGCGGCGCCAGTTCGCCAAACGTTATATGCGATTTTAGGACGACACGCCAACAATAGAAAATTATGACAAAAACATATAGACTTTTATTACTCGGACTAGCTTCTATACTTTTAGTTGGACTTGGACTTTACATAAGGAAAGACTTTTCATTTTTACTAAATGACTTTTGGTTTACTTCTGGTTTGTTATTGCTTATTCTGCTTTCTCTAATTGACCAACCTCATTTTTCAAAAGACACTAATGTTTTTGTAAACGCTGTGACAGCTGCTGTTTCATTACTTCTAGTACCAGTTATAAATAGAGACGGTTTGTTCTGGACATTTTTTTCCTTTATCGTTTACTTAACTTCAAGTAGCTATGTTTTAATGTGGCTCAGACAAAATCCTTTAAACGAAGAAAACAAAGTAGTTCAATTCTTCTCCCGACTTAATAGACAAATTGGACGACCTGAAGCAATTTTTTCTGCATTCTTTCTTTGGGGTGGTATTCGGCAGTTTGGACTTGCTTCAAATGAATTTAATTTACTTCTTTGGTTTTGGATAGTTTTTATGATTTTAAACATTCCTGCTTTAGCCAAAACTATTGAAGGGCTTTTTAC
>CAZMHW010000371.1:0-4397 GCA_964566105.1 uncultured Akkermansia sp. | reverse complement strand
TAATTAAACTCATGAAAAAATTAATTCCATTCACCTTAATTGTTTTTTGCCTGGCCATTCTTTCTTTTTCCTGCAAAAAGAAAAAAGTAGACAAACACATTCCCCCGGATGTTTCTTTTAAATCGGGAGGAATTTATACGGACGGTGACAAAACCGTAAACAAAAAAGATACGGTTGTTGTAGGAATAACCGCTACAAAAACCGAAGACGATCTTAAAAGTTACAATGTTTCCTATTATTACGATGGTGCCCCAAGCAGCAGCACTTTTTACAATTACCTGCTCACCACTGCTGAAGCCAATTCCTATTCACACGACATCAAAATTGTGGCCCGGAATCTTGCAGGTAAAGAAAAATGGGTGTTTTCAATCGTTGACAGGGATGGTAACATCACACAAAAAACAATAATGTTAACGGTAAATTAACGTTTACTCCAGCCATTCTCCGAACAAAAAATCAAACAATATGTCTATTTTTGAAAGGAGAGAAAATGGACTACTTTTTAATTTGTTTGGTTGCTTTTATCGGCTCAGGACTGACACTTTTCTCAGGCTTTGGCCTTGGCACTATATTGGTGCCGGTATTTGCCTTATTTTTCCCGATTGACCTTGCCATCGCGTTAACTGCTGTGGTGCACTTTTTAAACAATCTGTTTAAACTTGGACTTGTTGGAAAACATGCCGACAAATCCATCATTCTCCGTTTTGGTCTGCCCTCTCTTTTCGCTTCCTTTGCAGGCGCGTATCTGCTCTCGCTCATAAGTAAAGCCAATCCCATTTACGATTATACACTCGGGGGAAGTACATTTTCCATCATGCCCATTAAACTCACCATTGGCCTACTCCTGATCTTTTTTGCTCTTTTTGATATTATTCCTAAACTTACTGGATTACAGTTTGATAAAAAGTATTTGTTTCTTGGTGGACTATTGAGCGGATTTTTTGGAGGATTATCAGGTAATCAGGGAGCATTAAGAAGTGCATTTTTAATGCGGGCCAATCTCTCAAAAGAAGCGTTTATAGGCACAGGGGTTGTTATCGCCTGTATGGTAGACATTTCCCGCTTAAGTATTTATTCAGAGAAAATTTTTCAAAACGGATTACCTGTTAATTACAGAATGATCGTTTCTGCCACATTGTGCGCGTTTCTAGGAGCCTATGTTGGGAACAAACTTGTCAAAAAAATCACCATCAAAACTCTACAATACGTGGTAGCCATCGCCCTGGTGGTATTTGGACTTTTTCTCTCGGTTGGAATCATTTGATTTTAAAAGGCCTCTCCAATTGTGAAATAAGGGAGAATTTTCCCGTTTCCTACTGCCACATCCACTCTAAGATGGATCTTTTGCGCTTTGTCCATAGTTAAACGTAAGCCACCGCCATACGTGTAGCGCCAGTTTTTCCCGTTAAATGCGTCGTAACGTCTGGCCACCTGTCCGGCATCTGCAAAAACAGACATCCCTAATAACCAAAATAAATGCCTGCGGTATTCCGCCTGAAAAACAAGTACGTTATTATCGCGGTAACGTCCTTCGTAAAATCCGCGCATTCTGTTTTGTCCGCCCAAAATACCCATCTGAAAAAAGGGCACATCAGAATCGGAATAAATACTATAGGCATTCAGGGCCAGAATATTCTCTTGGTAAGAAAAATACTTCCGCAGATCAAAAGCAATACGGGTATAATTAAAAGAACTGCCGGTCCGTTTATCGTCCCTGTAAACAACCAACTCTCCCCATAAACCTTTTGAAGGATAAAAAATATTATCACGACTATCGCACAAACTTACCAGGCCAAACCCTGAAACAACACCGCCCTTTGAACCCGGAATAGTACCAGTATGCAACTGAGCCGTTGTGTCCAGGTTAAACAAACTGAATTTATCATAAGCGTATCTCACCCCCATGTAAAAACTTCTAGCGACCCGTTTAAGCCCCGTAACTCGCAGCCTTGGAAATTCAACTCCGTATTTTTCAACAAAATCTTTAGCCTGGTCATTTCCCACGCCATAAAAATTGTAGAAAAACCTATTATAGGCAAGCTCCCCGTATAGCTGGTATTGACGTTGTTTTAGAAAGAGATTAAATGGTAACGTAAATAAGACCTGTTTATTTTGAGTGTACGCAAAGCCTAAATTCACGCTCGAGCGGGGTGCGTTTAAACTGTCCTTTTTAAAATTAAAAATATAAATACCCGTAACGCCATATCCAAAGCGGGTTTCCGGGGTATAAAAAACCACAGGAAATCCCGAAACGATGTAGCGTTTTTTTGACAGGACGCTGTCTGTCTGCCCTATTGCCTCTGCAATAAACAAACTGCAGAAAACCAAGCTAAACAAGACTGGTCTTAAAGTAAACGGCAGAGCTCTCACCAAAATTTCGAATTAGCTAACAAAGTACGCTTTTTGGCAATTATTAAGAAAATGAAGTTTTAGATTTTATTTTTAGTTACTGTCAAAACTATTATATTCGTTGACTCTAATGAGCAAAAATTTAGTCATAATTCCTACCTACAATGAGATAGAAAACATTGATAAAATGGTGCGTACCGTTTTTTCATTACCGCGCGAATTTGACCTGTTGATTGTGGACGATGGATCTCCGGACAAAACCGCAGATCATGTAAAAAGCCTTCAAAACGAATTTTCCGGGCGACTGCATCTGGAAGAGAGAAAAGGGAAACTAGGCCTGGGGACGGCATACATACACGGGTTTAAATGGGCTTTAGCACGCGATTACGATTACATTTTCGAAATGGATTGCGACTTTAGCCATTCACCGGCAGATCTGGTAAGACTATTGGAAGCCTGTGAAAACGGGGCTGACGTTGCTGTTGGATCACGCTACTGCACCGGAGGAAAAGTACAAAACTGGCCATTGGGACGTATCCTGATGAGTTATTTTGCGTCGGTATACGTACGGATGGTGTTATGGATTCCGGTAAAAGACACTACCGCGGGTTTTAAATGTTATAGAAAAAAAGTGCTACAGACCATAGAACTCGACAAAGTAAGGTTTATGGGCTATGCCTTTCAGATTGAAATGAAATACCGCGCCTACAAAAAACACTTTAAGATTGTGGAAGTGCCAATTATGTTTACAGACAGAATTCTGGGTGTAAGCAAAATGAGTACCCGGATCTTCAAAGAAGCTTTTTTGGGCGTTCTTCAGATGCGGTTTTCGTCCTAGGATACAAAATCCTTTCAAACCTCAACCTTAGTTATTTTGCACACACTTATTTAATAAGAGTGCCATTTGCTCGTAACAGATCTGTTTCTGCTACCTTAATAGCATACAAGGCATTGATATAACGTACCTGAGCGTCTTCCAGATTCTTTTGTGTCTCAATGGTTTCCAGTAAATTGGCTTTCCCAATTTTATAACGTTCCAACGAAACTGTTTGCACCTCTTTTGAATCACGCAGGTTTTGTAGTTCGAGACTAGCTATTTGTTTATTCAGAAGATAAGATCTATAACTCATAAACACCTGCGCGTCAATTTGCAATTGAGTTTGTTCGGTAACGTAACGTTGATTAAGCGCCAATAGGCTACGTTCCTTCACCAAGCGGTTGTTTTTGTCCCCATTAAACAATAACCAGCCTGCGGTAATTCCAGCATTTAATCCGGTTTGCCTGCTTAGAAAAATAATACCCGCCTGACTTTGGCTGCGTGTAAACGCATAAGCACCATTTAATTGAATAAACGGTAAATTAGCGGATCTGGCTTCTTTCACACTCTGTGAAAAAATCAGTTCATTTTGTTTCGAAATAAGAAGGGAAGAGTTATTCTGAATGACGCTCTTTTTAAGTTCGTCTATGTTTGGATTGTAATTCACCATGATGGAGTCCACCGTAGTAAAATCAACATCCACCTGCTTAGCCAACAAATTATTCAATGCCATTTTTGCATTCAACAAATCCAGTTCTAACTGCAGAAGCGCACTTTTCGCTTTGTTTTCATCAGCCTGTGACAATAAAAAATCAACTTTAGAATCGGAACCGATCTCCAGTTTTAACTTCGCTATTTTTTTGCGCTCTTCATAAATTTCCAGATTCTGTTTTGCTGCTTTCTGTAACTCTCTCACCTTAACAATATTATAATAAGCCAGGATCACAGAATAAACGGTGTTCTCCATTTGTTGTTTTAACTGAATAGCGGACAAGTCCTGATTCAGATCCAGACGTTTTTTAATGGCAAACATTTTTAGACCGTCAAACACATTCCAGGACACATTGAGAGAAGCTCCTGTGTTGTTGGACTGAGCTCCAGACCTATCCTGCACCGCTCCCGTATTAAACTCCTGATGAGAATTCACACTCGCAAGGTTAAGATTCCCATTTAAAGAAACTGTGGGTGACATCCCCGCGTTACCAAAATTATTCTGCGCCTTCGTGATCTC
>CAZMHW010000370.1:0-4398 GCA_964566105.1 uncultured Akkermansia sp. | reverse complement strand
CACTTACCTTATATTTGGACATAGAAAAGGTAAGGTTTAACAACGATTTTGATTTTACTGTGGATGTGGATGAGCGGCTGGATCAGGATCTCGTAAAATTTCCGCCAATGCTCATTCAACCTTATGTCGAAAATGCCATCAAACATGGATTGCTTCACAAAAAGGAGAATAAAGAGTTACGGATCAGGTTTGAATTGGAAACAGGATTTTTAAAAGTGAGTATTGATGATAATGGCATTGGAAGGAAGCGCTCGGAAGAATTAAAAAATATCAGGCAGGCAACACACCGCTCTTTTGCGGCAAGTGCTAACCAAAAACGGCTCGAGATCCTGAATAAGGAGAGCAGCATAAAAACAGCCGTTAATTTTATTGATAAAACAGATCAGAGCGGAAATGCCAATGGCACCACCGTTATTATTAAAATACCAATTTCGATTTATGAACGCAGCGTTTAAAGCTATTATTATTGACGATGAACTAAGGGCAAGAAAGCTACTCGCCGGCGTGTTGCAGGAGTATGCGGCTCATGTGGAACTTGTTGCTGAGTGCGGTGACCTGCCGGAGGCTGTGAAAGCCATTCGCAAATACAAACCCGAACTTATTTTTCTGGACATTGAAATGCCCGGACACAGCGGACTGGAATTACTTGATTTTTTTAACGACGATGAAATTGATTTTGAAATTATTTTCACCACAGCATACGACCATTATGCATTGAGGGCATTTAAACTCTCGGCGATCGACTACCTCTTAAAACCCATCGACACCGAAGAGCTTTGCGAAGCCATTACGCGTTTTGAACGCAAAAAGCTTAACTCTCAGGCAAATCTCGCAGCACTCCGGCAGAATCTGAAAAACAACGATGTAAACAGAATCGCGGTCCCTGCCGGAAATTCCTTTCGTTTTATAGAACTCTCCACAATTCTGTACCTGAAAGCAGACAGTTCTTATACCGAGATTCATTTTACAGATAACAGCAAATTAGTCGTCAGCCGCACACTCAAAAATTTTGAAGAGGTGCTCAACCCGGGCAGTACTTTTTTTCGTTGCCATAAGTCCTATATCGTCAACAGTACCTACATCAGCGATTATGTGAAGACCGATGGCGGTTATCTTTTACTTAAGACCAAAACGGTTGTTCCCATTTCTCCTGAAAAAGTAAACGAACTGATGGAGATTGTTAAAACCATTAAACGCTGAGAATACTGTTAAACAGAATCATTTAACAATCCTGAGGGTTGTCTCCGTTCATTTGACAGTAAGAAAGAAATAGCTTATTTTAGGGCTTGACTTAACAGGTCAGTTTATTATTCTAAAATCAAACTAATGAAACATTTTTTTTCTAACAGATCAGGATTTTTTAAAGCGAAAAATCTAAAACGTTTTACCTCCGTATTACTCATCGTTTTTATGTGTGCGGGCTCTTCCCTGAGTGCTCAATCAACGGGCGATACCATTTTTGTAAAGGCGTTTAAATATGGCAGTGCCACGCGGGATACCTTTTTACAATTCCCGTCGGGAAATCTCACTTTCGAAAAAATCATCATGAAATACAACATGCGTTGCAAAAATGCACTGGTATCTACACAAAGTCAGCCTAATCTGGGCTGCGGGGAGTGGGATTATTCCTGCAATACCTATGTGGTGGATTCTACAAAAATTGAGAACGAGTTAAATACTGCGCCGAAATATGTTATTTCCAATTTTAACGCGAACACGTTTAATTATACTTCAGCTACCTTGTATGATTATTACAATTTTCAACAAACACCTGTAACGGTAAACAACGTGATCAGTGAAACGCAGTACACTTTGGGTACCGGGACTTTGCCTCAGTCAAATTTTTTGAAATCCAATGAACGTTCCGGCAGATCGCAGGTATTATACACCGCTGCGGAACTCACGGCAGCCGGGCTTACTGCCGGCAACATCAACGGTTTTTTAATGAGTGTGGCTAATGCGGGCGGCAGTACTAACTTTCTAAAAGTAGGCATTCAGCATACCAGTCAAACCAGTTTAAACGCATCTACGGTCACTTTGAGTGGGTTTACGAATGTGTACAATTCCAATTACAGTTTTGTAAACGGAAGTAACCGCGTACAGTTTCACACACCTTTTGTATGGAATGGTACCAGTAACATTTTAATAGATTACTCCTTTACCAATACAGGAGGTACTACACCTATTATTCTGAATGGGACAACAGCCGGAACTGTGATGGCACTCTATGCCAATAATAACTATGCTCTTGATCTTTTTGCCGGCGGGCATGTGGTAATTAATCCTTCTGTCTTCTCGTCAATCAATACCGAATTAACCGTTTCTTTCTGGGCTTATGGTACAGCGAGCTTAATGCCTACCACCACGTCTATTGTTTACGGGTGGGGTAGCAACCCAAATGAACGCAACCTGAATATACATTTGCCGTGGAACAACAATGACGTATATTTTGACTGTGGTTATGCAGCAGGAGGTTTCGACAGGATTAATAAAACGGCGCTCGCAACAGAACAAGGCGGGCAATGGAATCACTGGGCCTTTACCAAAAACGCGACTACCGGCGTCATGAACATTTATCTGAACGGTGCTCTGTGGACAAGCGGCACCACTAAAACCAAGGCTATTTCCATTTTGAATCTGATCCTTGGCAAAGACAAAGACCTGTTGAATAATTACAAAGGAAAAGTAAATGAGTTTACTATCTGGAACAAAGAGTTGTCGTTAAGCGACATTCAAACCTGGATGAACAGACCCATTGATGCAACCCATCCGTTTTACACCAATTTATTAGCTTATTACAAAATGAACGAAGGAACTGGTTTAACGGTGAACGACACTAAAAATACAGTAACGTCCACAGGTGTGAATGTGCAGTGGACTTACGATCGCGGAAACAACCTGAACAGAATGTTTTATCCAACCAACCTGAGACCAAATCTTACCTTTGTGAGAGGAACTTATGCCTTAACTACCACTACGGTGGTTGTAAAAGATTCGGTAGCGCGTAACCCGAACATCGTTCAGGAATATTCTATTACTTCGAATGCTACCGTTACGCCCATGCAACACGATCAGGTAACTCTTGTATCCACACAAAATTTATACGAAACCGTTCCTATGATGATCTATAACGGCGACACCGGCGCTCTGACAGGCACCATTGCTGTTACTTCTCAGGGATCTTTAATTGCGACAACCCTGAATTATTACAAACGTTATCCTTTTTACAACGAGTTGATGTCTTTTGTAACGCCTTATGGTAAAGGGCTCGATCTGGGTGTAAATGGAAAGTCCTGGTACTACGATGTGAGTGATTTTGCTCCTTTGCTGAAGGGACGTAAACGTTTTTTAATGACACTTGGCGGGGAAAATCAGGAGCAAATGGACATTGATTTTTGGTTTATTGTGGGAACACCGCCAAGAACCGTTGTTGAATTTAATCAACTCTGGCAAGGAGCTGCACGCATCGGAGGCTCTTCTATCGCCAGTGTGATTAATAACAGCCGTTTTCCTGTACTCACCATACCGGTTCATGCTTCCGGACAAAAATTTAAAATGCGTTCCACTATCACAGGTCATGGTTCCCAGGGAGAGTTTTCACAGAATGGCGGGGTTATCACCCACTATTTTAATTTAGCGGGAGGTGCCAATGAATTTAGCTGGCCTATTACTATGGAATGCTCCGACAATCCTGTATTCCCTCAGGGCGGTACCTGGATTTACGATCGTCAGGGTTGGTGCCCGGGCCGCGCTTCTTTATTGATGGAATACGATGTAACGCCTTATGTGACTCCTGGCGCCACTGTAACTATGGATTACAATTGTTCGAATCCTCAGGTAGCAAACGGAGATTACCGTTACCTGGCGGCTCACCAGCTGGTAAGTTATGGCCCGGCCAACAACAGTGTGGATGCAGCGATTCTGGACGTATTAGCGCCAAGTACCAAAGTACTTTATTCACGTACAAACCCTATGTGTTCCAGTCCGGTTATTTTGGTTAGAAATACAGGTTCTACAACTATGACCACGCTTGACATTGACTACTGGATCAACAATGCCGGTCAGAAAGAAACTTTTCAGTGGACCGGAACCCTGGCGTTTATGGACACCGTGCGCATTGCTTTACCTGCCGGGCTTATGTGGACACATGACCTGATTCCCGGAACCAATACTTTTCACGCGGAGATTAAAAAAGTAAACGGTGCTACAGATCAATATGTGTATAACAACGCCTACCGTTCAAACTTTGTATTACCGGACATTCTTCCGAATGAGATCACCGTTGAATTTAAAACCAATAATAACCCTTACGAAAACACTTACAGTATCCAGGACGAATACGGAATTCCTGTACCGGGCGCAAGCGCTTTGACAGCGGCGAACACCACCTATGCGGAC
>CAZMHW010000369.1:0-4439 GCA_964566105.1 uncultured Akkermansia sp. | reverse complement strand
TTATTAACGTCTTCAATATTTGGTACATTGGTTGCACCGGTTGGATAACCGGCACTGTTGGCGGCTTTGTATTGCGATTCGGTAGGGGAATTCCCTTCCGGATTATTGTATTTTGAGTAACGCTTTAATGTCGTTGCCTGTTCTGCATCGTAAGCGTCGCTTCTGAAAAAATTATATTTGTCTGTGGAAGGATCATCTAAAAAAGCTTTGATAGCAGGCGCATCCATATTAAATCCTCCACTTTGAACGTCTGCAAGAGCTCTGGCAAAACGAATGCGTTCATTGTCGTCACTTAAACCATCATACCCAACATCCTGTTGCGGCCGGTCGTTATTGTCCTGAGAGAAGGCATTAATAACAGGTGGCAACACCGGAACATCCGCAAGACGGGTCTTATCAACCGTCAGATTATTCGCGAAAGATGATTGGGCGGGAATTCCATTTTCGTAGGACATCCTTCCGTCCTTTACGATGTCTTCAGAAATATTTCCAAGGTTAATATACAGATCTCCTGAAGGCAAATGATTTTTATCAAAAGAAGGATCGGTTTCTGAATTATAATCTTCATTAAAAGGATCCATCATCCAGAACTGAATGTACTCGATATTGGCGGCCTGAAAATCGTTGGTTTCCAAACGGCGCATGATACCTCCCCAACGTGTCTTTGGATCCTTTAAATTCCCGTCAGCATCAATCCCCGAGGAAATCTTCGTCTTATTAACGTCATAATTATACGGCCCACGTTCTGTTGGATAAAAACCAAGATCGAGTAATGGTAATACAACCTGCTGACCGTTAGGAGGGGTTTTACCAGGAAATAATTCCGTTTCAAAAACCTGACGCCACATGTTGTTTGAAAATAGTTTTTTACTGGCGTAGTAACCTGGTGTCGTTCCACTTTGATCGCGGGTAAACATGGCATCAATGTTATACCAGTTAAAACGCGCGCGGTTTAAACCCGTCAGAGTCGTATCTTCACTTGCAGATTCGGGTAAAACACCCGGAATTCCTTTAGGTATACTTGCCAATACCCAGCTTCCTGCCCCTTTGATATCAATGAGAGAGAGGGATCCTTCAAAATCATCAATGTAGGAGTTACCTCCGTTTTTCTGAATCGCTTTCGCATTTCCCGGAAATAATTTCGCGAACTCACCACGTGTGCTGATGGTACTCATTTCCTTGGTACTGTAAAATGGTAATTTATCAAGCAGTCGGGT
This sequence comes from uncultured Akkermansia sp., assembly GCA_964566105.1. Lineage (GTDB taxonomy): Bacteria > Bacteroidota > Bacteroidia > B-17B0 > Aurantibacillaceae > Aurantibacillus. The sequence goes on along the minus strand of CAZMHW010000369.1, from coordinate 3,222 downwards.
CAGGAAAGGCGCTTCTGTTTTGTAGTTAAAATCAAATCCGGCAATGATGTTATTTACAGGTTCATCGCCGATGGACACTTTCTGAGTGATCGGTCTTTCGCTAAAACGTAAAAAAGTTCCCCCCAGTGTTAAGTTTCTGCCCGCTTTGTAATCGAGGCGGGTTCCCCACAAGTTTTTCTGTTGAACACTGAAGAGCGAATTACTTTCGAGGGATACTTTAATGGTTGCACCTGAATTTAAAATCCCTTCATTGATAATTTTTACACGGCCTAAGGTGTAATCGATGGTGTAATCGGTATTTTCCACCAATGTTACCCCGTTTGCCGTTACCACCACAGCCCCTTGCGGAATGTTTAATGCGTTCAGCGCAATCTCTGAGCCAGAGGAAGAACGGTAGGTTCCCTTAATTTTAAAACGGTTTTTGTTTTGAACAAACGCCGCGGCCGTTTTTGTAGAATCGTACAATTCCGTAAAAATATATTTGTTCGCTTCAGGGAAATCCTCTCCCCTGAATCCATCCGTTTCATTGATCAGGCTTCTTCCAAACGGTTCAACTGTTGGAAAATAGGCCCGGCCGTTAACCTGTGAGATAGTGTATCCATTGATAAAGTCATACACCCCGTCTGAACCTCTGTCCCCATTCACGCTCAACTTATCGCACCCCAATACCCTGATCAATTGTCTTCCGTTAATTATTGAACCAAATGGCAGGTACGGTACATCCACTCCGGTTTCAATGTTATTGTAGTACACATCCAGCTTAAAGTCCTGAGGATTTAAGTTGTATGCTCCCAAAGCGTAAACGTTCTTCATCATCAGTTTCCACATCGGATGTTTTACACTTACAGCATTTGTTTTTAATAACTTACACACCAGCAATTTAGTATTGTCAGGCACTTGTTCACTGAACTCACCCACCTGGTAAGTCTCCCCGTTGTATGTAAACTGAAAGGATACCGCGAGGGCCTGGTCGTTGTTTAATTGCTGATTTAAGGAGATGTAACCGGTACGGGCATTGAAGGTGTAATCGGTGGTGTTGAGTTTACGTGCGTTCTGAATTTTCACGTAGTCTCGCCCTTCTACCATATACGCCCCGTTCGGATTATTATCGTTAGAAGTAGAAATAGTACTCGCTGATAAAACGGAAATGTCTGTCAGGGCACGTCCACGAATCAAACCCTTGGCTGTATCTGTCAGGATTTTGTATAAATTGTTCAGGTTGTTACGTGGAATTTTATCGTTGGCCAGATTTTTAATAGCATAATTAGTATCGCCCTGCGCATCTTTATTCGTTAGTTCAGGCAGGATATCTTTCACATCTTCTCCCAGATCTTCGAAGGCCACTACGTTTCTGGTTTGCTCAGCGCTACCATTAATACCCAACACGTATACCTCAATCTTTGTTATGACGATAGGTGTATTAATTACAGGCAAGGTGGCCATCCATGCATCGTAATTGTTCCTGAAATAATGTCCCAGGAAATAATGTTTGTTTTGCTCGTAGTTATCCGCTCCTATTGAAAAGGTTTGCATTTGAGCGCCACCCTGAACAGTGATTTCCTGCTTTTTACCTTTTTGTTGGGAAAATACCGTGGTAGCGGTGAGTTTTCCAAATTGCAGAGTTGTTTTGAATCCAAATAGAGTCTGGCTTCCAGAAATCAAACTACTGTTGAGCGGTAAGGTTACGTTCCCCGCTTCAATCTTTTTAATGATCTCATCTTCCAATCCCGTGTAATCTACTTTCACCTGATTTTCCCAGTCGAAAGAGGCCTCGGTATTGTAGTTTGTGGTTACTTTTAATTTCTCTCCGATCTTGCCAATGAGATTTAACTGAATACGCATGTTAAAATCGAAATTGGTGACCTTTTGCTGCTTTTGTGGAATGGCCGGGTTTAGATTTTTATTCCGGTTCAAACCGAAAATCAATTCCGCTGTACCCGTAGGTTTAATATCCACGGTATTTCCGCCAAAAATCCTGTCAAACAATTCGCTGTTAACCTGGAGTTTCGGAATCATGCCTTTTCTGGGCTGATTATTCAACTCGTCCGCAGCAACACGTGATCTCCAGTATTCCCGCATTTGTTTTTTGTACATGTAATCCTTGTATTCCTTCAGATTCATGTAGGTTTCAGGGCGGTAATCCTGGTCGCCTATTTTTTGTTTTACGTTGTAATTTCCGGTTTTAGGATCGTACTCTACATCCGTTTTAATATTACTGGGATTCTCGAGGTACAGTTTTGATTTTGGATCGAGCATGGGTGGTTTCCCGTCGTTATCCTTAAACTTAAAATGAAGATCCGGTTCTTCGTTATCCACTTCCGGAGTATCCGGTGGCAACACGTGTTTGGAAGGGGTATATGAAAAATCCTCAGCGTCTTTAGAACTGCTGAGATCTGTTTTTGTAACCACACCGAAGAGACAAGCCGTTGCGCTGGTAACTAGTACAAAATTTATAAGTCCGTTGGCCCTCACTCGTTAATGACTAAAAGTTCTTTAATGCTGCTTTGATTAATAATTCTACGTTTTCGGTACCGGTTCCCTGCTGTTTAATTGCCTTTTCCAAAGCCCGTTCCGCAGCTATTTTAGGAAAACCAAGTGTGACCAAAGCCATTAACGCCTCATCCTTATTTTTATTGTACGAAGTCGTTAAAATCTGTGAAATTCCGCCTTCGTGTTTACCCATTTTTCCTTTGAGATCTACAACAATTCTCTGGGCGGTTTTGTCACCAATTCCCTTGATGCTTTTTAACAAAGTAACATTGGCTGTATTGATGGCTCCCGCTATTTCTCCGGGACTCATGCTCGACAACATCAATAAGGCACTGGCACCACCCACGCCACTCACAGAAATGAGTTTGCGAAAGAGTTCGCGTTCTTCTTCCTCAGCAAATCCATAAAATTTAGGATTATCATCACGGATATAAACGCTTTCAATAAATAACTGGGCTTCGGTTTGATCGGCAATTTTAGAATAGGTTTGCAACGACACATACATGCCGTAACCCACGCCATTAGCTTCTATAACCATAAACGCCGGATTTTTTGAAGCTACACGGCCTTTAATGTAATTAATGAGTGACATGAAGAATCTTTACTTTTTATTTTGGGCGTCCACCACGGCAATGGTTATCATATTCACAATTTCACGCACACTGCTTCCTAACTGGAGCACATGCACAGGCTTGTTTAAGCCCATTAACACGGGGCCTATGGCCTCTGCAC
>CAZMHW010000368.1:0-4440 GCA_964566105.1 uncultured Akkermansia sp. | reverse complement strand
GAGTATCTAAAAATGTCATGCTTCGTCCATCCGCTAATTTTACGTTATATGCGCCAATGTGCTGGGTAATTCCACCCGCTTCACCGGCCACTACGTTGGCTTTACGAATAAAGTCAAGTAAAGACGTTTTACCGTGATCGACGTGACCCATGACGGTAACGATAGGTGGTCGTTGGATGAGGTCGTCCGGAGAATCTTTGTCTTCATCCTTAATAGATTCCAGCTCTTCTGCCGAACCAAACTCTACTTTGTATCCAAACTCTTCGGCAACAATTGAAATGGTCTCAGCGTCAAGACGCTGGTTGATAGAAACAAACAAACCTAAGGACATACAGGTGGAAATAATCTGTGTCACTGGTACATCCATCATTTGTGCCAATTGATTCGCACTCACGAACTCGGCAACCGTCAATAATTTTTTGTCTGCTTCCGCAATTTCAGCCCTCTCTGCCATTTTATCGCGGATCTCTCCACGTTTTTCACGACGGTATTTCGACGCTTTGGATTTATTCCCTTTCTCACTTAAACGTGCGAGAGTCTCCTTAATTTGTGCCTGAATTTCTTCTTCCGTCAATTCATGACGTGGTTTCCCAGGCACTGTAGTTCCTCCACCCGGTTTTTTCGCACGGGGATCTCCATATTTTTCCTTTGCTCTCTCACGGGCAATCGCTGATTGTTCTTTGCCTACTTTCTTAATTTCCTCCTGAGACAATCCACCTTTGCGGATCCGTTTACGTTTTTTCTTATCCGCCGCGCTGTTATTTCCGGGCGCTGCTTTTTTAGGAGTCTCTTTTACTACAGGTAACTCAACCCTTCCAAGTATTTTAGGGCCTTCCAGCTTCTCATATTTGGTTACTAAGAACTCCTCTTTTGGCTCTTCCTTTGTTTCAACCGGCTCAATTACTTTCTCCTCAACAACAGCTTCTTTTACCTCTTCACTTTCTGTCTTTTTAGTCCTGCTTGCCTTTTCAGCCTCCGCTTTGGTAATTTTTTCGCTTTCCTTTTCTTTCTTGGTTTTTTTGTCGGGTTTGGTCTTCAGGTTCATTGCGTCCAGATCAACCTTACCGATTACTTTTGGCCCTTCGCTCGTTTCGTTCTCCTTAACAACTAAGGGGGTTTCCACGATTAAAGACTTTTCTTTTTTTGCCTCGGCTTTTTCAGGAGCTTCCTCTGTTTTTTTAGATAATGTCAGGTCCTTAATAACCACTTCGTCGATCTCTTCTTCCTTGTGCTTTTTTGGTTTTATTTCGTCCAGCACAATGGTCTCACGCTTCAACTTATTACTGCTTTGTGCAACAGATTCAGCTTCTTCGCGCGCCGATTTATCACTCGAGAATTCTTTTAGCAAAAGACGGTATTCCTCATCGCCAATTTTGGCGTTGGGGTTACTATCTACCGGGTGGCCTTTAGAGGCAAGAAATTCAACAATCTTTCCCAGAGAAAGGTTGAATTCTTTGGCCACTTTGCTTAATCGAAGTGTTTTAGCTCCTTCTGACATATGTTTACTTAAATCTTTCTAAATTAAATTATCCGGTTTATTCTGGAAAACCGAAATCCACTTCTTGATGACCTTCGCCGCACAAAAACTCTTAGTCTTCGAATTCAGCGCTCAGCACATCACGCACACTTTTTATTGTTTCTTCGTCAATTCCTGTACGACGGGTTAATTCTTCATCGCTCAATTCCAAAACAGACTTAGCGGTGTCGCAACCAATAGCTTTTAATTGCTCAATAATATCTGCTTCAATTTCGTCTGAAAATTCTTCCAGGTCAACGTCTTCTGTTTCAACATCAATATCGGTATCGCGGAACACGTCAATCTCATACCCTGTCAATTTCCCTGCTAATTTAATATTAAATCCGCCTTTTCCAATCGCAAGGCTAATTTGATCAGGTTTTAAAAACACTTCCGCACGTTTGGTTTCTTCGTCTATTTTAATAGTGGTTATTTTTGCCGGGCTCAATGAACGTTGAATTAACAAGGTCGAATTATTGGTAAAGTTAATTACGTCAATGTTTTCATTTTTCAACTCGCGCACAATACCATGAATCCTCGACCCTTTCATACCAACACAGGCTCCAACCGGATCAATCCTGTCATCATAACTCTCAACGGCTACTTTCGCTCTTTCTCCCGGTTCACGGACAATTTTTTTAATCGTAATTAATCCGTCAAATATTTCTGGAACTTCAGTTTCGAATAAGCGCTCCAAAAACACAGGTGAAGTACGCGACACAATAATAGAAGGGGTTCCGTTTTTAAGGTCTACTTTTGAAACTACCGCTTTCACGGTATCACCCTTTTTAAAGAAATCGGAAGGGATTTGTTCAGTTTTAGGCAACAACAATTCGTTTCCTTCATCGTCCATTAACATGATCTCTTTTTTCCAAACCTGGTAAACCTCGGCAGTAATAACATCGCCAACTTTTTCCTTGTATTTGTTGTAAATCTCACTCTTCTCCAATTCCAGAATTTTCTGAACCAAATTCTGACGCACGGATAATACAGCACGACGTCCGAAGTCTTCTAACTTCACTTTTTCGGAAACATCTTCGCCTATCTCAAAATCAGGCTCGATTTTTTGAGCTTCTGAAAAACTAATGTGCTTATTTTCATCGTAATCAAATGAATCTTCTGCAAATTCATCGTCCACAATCTTACGGTTTTTATAGATCTCAACGTCACCTTTATCAGGGTTTACGATAATGTCGAAGTTTTTGTCGCTGCCGTATCTTTTTATAAGCATACTACGAAACACATCTTCAATAATGGTCATTAATGTCGCACGGTCAATGTTTTTAATATCTTTAAACTCCGAGAACGACTCTATAAGGTTTACGCCTTCCATGATTTTTTGTTTTTATTTTTATTTTGTAATGAGTTATTTGTCAACCGGTAACGCCAGGTTTTTATTAAAATTTAAGTTTAATTTTTGATTCTTTTATCTGATTATATAAAACAACCTGTTGTTTAACCACTGTCACTTTTCCTTTACCAATGGGTTTGTTTTCACGCACACTCTGTTCCAGGGTTATTTGCTCTTCATTGCAGTCTACCAGATCTCCCTCCGTCTTCGTTCCATCTGTTAGTTTTATTTCAAATGTTCTCCCAATGTGTTTTTTGTACTGGCGAGGCATCACCAGAGGTGTTGTAGCACCATGTGAACTCACATCCAGCGCATAATCCTCCTTGTTCCGGTCAAGATTCCCCTCAATAGCTCTGCTCAAGGCCACACAATCCTTAATAGTCACACCTTCATCTCCATCAATAAATACGTTGATGTGATTATCTGACCCTATTTTTATGCCGGTCACATAGACATTAGTGCCCTTTAAATGCTGGTCCGCCAGGTTTTGTATGCGCTCTTTTGTAATCAAAATTTTTGTCAATAAAATAGGGGACTTTTGTCCCCTACCCTTGTAATCTTATTTTCAGGCCACAAATATAAGCAATAATTTACATATAAAAAAACAAAATTTGGCCATAAAATGCCTTTTTGAACCAACCTTTGGCCCAGAATTTACGTCTTAACTAATGAGAAAACGCCTAAAAACACTTCCAAATGAAAAAAGGAACTTTAAAAACAATCGTCATTTTGGTTAGTTTATTGTTTCTGAATATTGAAGCCGCACATGCAGGACTTATTCACAAGTTTAAACTCTATATCCGCCATGAGTTCTCCGATTACCAAATGGTTTGTTTGTCGGCGGGACTGGTATTTTTTGGTTTTTTAAGTTATGTCATCTTTACCCCGGTGCTAATTGGAAAAGAGAAATGGGCCTGGTTAAGTTATTACTCTTACAACCCTAATCGCCACGATTATCAGAGCAAAAGAGATGTGATCAAAAAAATTTCAGGAATTTTGAAAAACAGCGACCTGAGCGACAGCGCTCATTCTTAACCAGTTAGGGCTTTCCTCCTGTTAAAATTAAAGAATTTTCTAAAAAAGATCTGCAATTCTGTAGTTAAAGTTTTGTTTTAGCACCGATATTTTTATTTTTGTGGCAAATTTTTAAATCTAAAAATAATGTCTGACATTGCAAACAAAGTAAAATCAATCATCGTAGATAAATTAGGTGTTGATGAAAAAGAAGTAACTCCAACAGCTAGCTTTACTAACGATTTAGGCGCTGATTCATTGGATACAGTAGAACTGATCATGGAATTCGAGAAAGAATTTAACATTGCTATTCCTGATGAGCAAGCTGAAAAAATTGGAACTGTGGGCGATGCTATCTCTTACATTGAGGCTAACGCTAAAAACTAATTCTACCATATGCAACTAAAACGTGTAGTAGTTACAGGTCTTGGCGCTGTAACCCCATTAGGCAATAGTGTTAACGACTATTGGAATAATCTAATTAATGGTGTGAGCGGAGCTGCACCTATTACACGTTTTGATGCTTCTAAATTCAAAACCCGTTTTGCCTGCGAAGTAA
>CAZMHW010000367.1:265-4451 GCA_964566105.1 uncultured Akkermansia sp. | reverse complement strand
TACAATCGGGTTTGTTTGGACTTGTGAACGATATGGATACAGCGCTTAAAGTTGGTTTTTTAATGGGGGATCGAGTAGTGTTGATAGACTATCTTTATGAACGCCTTCTCTGCAAAAAAGACCCGGAAAAAATCAATATTCAACATTTGGGAGTAATTTCCAGTTCGCTGGTAAATTGCTTATCCTTGGCTGAAAAGGGACGGATAGTAATTATACCTAGCCCTTTTGGGTGGAACCCAGAATCAAAAAAGATCATTGAAGAAGTATCACAGCATGCCGAGCTAACATTAGAATTGATGGCCTTGTTGAACATGCTTTCAATTGTTAAGCAGTGCCAACTCCACCCTTACACAATCGCCGAATCGGAAAATTCATATTCATCTCTTCTTACAAATCAAATTGATCACGTTGACGTTTTGGGGATTGACGCTGGCAAATATGCATACGAAGGAATTCTAGGAGCGTTACTGTCAGAGCGGCTTTTGCAGGATGCAGAACTGAAGATTATTTTGGATTTACCATTGAGTAAGTATTTTGATGTAATATCATCCAGCTCGGATTTTTATTTAAAATATTTGTCAGAAATTACAATGGGCGGGTCTTTTAACGCTCAGAATAATATTAACAGCTTTAAAGCTGCGATTCTAAAATCAATTGAACAACGAAACACGGAATATTTGGCGAGTACCGCAAAAGCACTCACCATTGGTGGAAGTCTTGGAAGTGGAGTGATAAGTTTACTTGGAGCTGTTTCCGTCATTTCTGCTCCATTAAGTATTACAGGTGCTATTCTGGCGCTTTCGGCAGCCCTCACTGGTTCGTTGAACAGCAAGGAAAAAAATGAGACGCCAATAATCAGCGTCTTCAGAAAATTATATACTTCCTGAGAGGAATCTAATCTGGTTTTTTTAAATGGGTGTTCCAAGAAGGGTCAATTTCAAATGAAATTTAATTTTTGGAAATAAATAGTATATTTGACGTAAATGTCCAAACAAAACGGTCAAATGAAAAAGGAGACTTTCGGGGAATACATTAGGCGACTCAGAGAAGAGCGAAATCTACCTCTGCGGAAAGTTGCGGCGCAACTCGATATTGATACCTCTACGCTTAGCAAAGTTGAACGGGGAGATCGTCCTATATCGGTTGAATACCTAAAGCCGTTAAGTGAAATTTTATTGATGGACTTAAAAACTATCCAGGTTCGATATATTTCTCACACTATTTTAAGAGACCTTGGAAAACTTGAGTTTGTGATGGACGGACTAAAAGAAGCTGAAAAACAGATTAAACACCCCTAAGAACTAGATGGCCACTAAATTCTTTACAAACAAAGACAATAATACACTCATTAGTAAGTTTGAGGGTATTTTTACTAATACACACGTTCATTATTTTGACGCATTAGTAGGTTTTTTTAGAGCGTCAGGATATTTCAGAATTCGGCCTTTACTGGCCTCTACTTCAAAAATCAGGATACTCGTAGGTATTGATGTAGACCATTTAATAAGTGAAGCCGCGAGAAAAGGGCTGGAGTTTAATTTCAATACAGAAGTAACAAGAGATGAGTTTTTAGCAGAGCTAAAGAAGGATATTCAAACAGCATCATATTTTAGAAATGTGGAAGAAGGGATTATCCAGTTTGTAAATGACATCATTGAAAAGAAAATTGAAATCAAGGCTCATCCAAGTCAAAAATTGCATTCTAAAATTTACATTTTCAGGCCTGAGAATTTTAACGAACATCATTCAGGTTCAGTAATTACAGGTTCCAGTAACCTATCCGAATCGGGACTTGAAAGGAATTTTGAATTTAATGTTGAATTACGTGACTTTGATGACGTGGCATACGCTGTAAAAACGTTCAATGAGCTATGGGAAGAAGCGGTTGATATTTTGCCATCATCAATTGCTGCATTAAAAACCGAAACCTATTTGAATGAAGACTTCACGCCATTTGAAGTTTATATAAAATTCTTAATAGAATACTTCGGAAAAAGCATTGAATATGATCCCGAATCTGTTTCGGATTTGCCAAAAGGTTACAAGAAATTGCATTATCAGATTGATGCTGTTAACGACGGTTACAATAAATTAATGCAACACAATGGTTTTGTTTTAGCGGATGTGGTTGGTTTAGGTAAAACAATTATTGCAACCATCGTTGCAAAAAAGTTTTATTTTTCCAACGGCTATCGGACAAAAATATTAATCATTCATCCACCTGCATTAAAAAATAACTGGGAAAGAACGATAAGAGATTTTGAAGTACCTAATGTAACTTTTATAACCAATGGAAGTTTGCATAAAATAGTTCATCCCGAATACTACGATTTAATAATTGTTGACGAAGCACACAAGTTTAGGAGCGATGAATCCGATATGTTTAACTTGCTTCAAAAAATATGTAAAACACCGAGAAGAAACCCAGCGCCGGACGGAGGCAAGGAAAAGAAAGTGATTTTAGTTACTGCCACGCCACTAAATAACAAGCCGGCTGATATAAGAAATCAACTCTACCTATTTCAGGATTCCAAGAATTCTTCGTTAGAAATTGGCAATCTTCAGTACCATTTCAGAGGCTGGATTGATTCATTTGATAAAGCAAAAAGGTTAAAAGACAGGAGCCAAATAACTAAAGAAATTAAGAGAATCTATGATGAAATCAGGGTGAAGGTTTTGGAACCTATCATCATTAGGCGGACTAGAACCGATATTCGGAATACAGAAGAATACTGGGAAGACATTAAAGCACAGGGCTACACATTTCCAGACATAGAGCCTCCAAAACAAATCCTCTACCAAATGGACGAGGAATTGAGTAGTCTGTATGACGAGACTTTGAACAAGTTAAAGGATACAAAGAACGGACTTCGCTATTTCCGTTATCAGGCGATAAAGTATTTACCGGAAGAAATTAAAAAGAAATTTTTTAATAAAAATGCTGACATCATTTCTGATTCACTTGCCAAGATTATGAAAACGCTACTGGTAAAACGTATCGATAGCAGTTTCGAAGCTTTTAAAATGAGCCTTAAGCGCTATTACGATGCGAATACGGCGATGGTAAAAATGATTGAGAATGGTCGTATTTATATAGCTCCGAAATTGGGAGTAAGTGAATATATTCTCAATGATGACGAGCAAGCTTTGCAGGATATTTTGGCTGAATCAGAAGATCCAGATTTAATTCAGGCTTTTTCAGTCGATGAATTCGAAGGGATTTTTATCGAAGGAATTCACCATGACCAAAAAGTGCTCGAAATATTATACGATAAGTGGAAAGGGATAAATCAAGATCCAAAATATGATGAGTTAGTACACAGAATAAAAACTGAGTTAATGGACAAATCCATTAATGATAACAGCAAACTGATCGTTTTTAGCGAATCCAAAGAAACGACAGACTATTTAGCAAGGCGTCTTAAAAAAGATAATTTTACCCGGCTTATTTCTGTTGATAGTTCCAATCAGCGAGATTTGACAGATGTCATAGAAGCTAATTTTGATGCAAATATTAAATTGGAGGAACAGTTAAATGATATAGACATCATCATCACAACCGAAGTCCTGGCCGAAGGTGTGAACTTACATCGTTCAAATGTTATTTTAAATTACGATATTCCTTGGAATGCAACGCGACTCATGCAGCGGATAGGAAGGGTAAACCGTATAGGTACACCGTCTAAAAGAATTTATATTTATAACTTCTTTCCTACATCAAAGACTGACAGCGAAATCGAATTAAACAAAAAAGCATATATTAAATTACAAGCTTTTCACTCCGCGCTAGGTGAGGACAGCCAGATTTATTCTAATGAAGAAGAATTTGGGACTTTTGGCCTGTTTGAGAAAGTACCGGAGGAAGAACGTGACGAAAGATTAGTTTTTTTGAATGAACTAAGAAAGTTCCGGGATGAGCAACCAGAAACATACAAGCGTATTAGAGACAAAGTCCCGCGAAGAGCAAGGACTGGCCGGAGCGATAAAAGTCGAAAAGATACCTCGTTGGTTTACATTAAAAATCAAAAACGCGATAGCTTTTATTATGTGGATAACACTTTAAATTTTGATGAACTTACTTTTATTGAGGCGGCAAGGATTTTTAAAGCGCACATAACCGAAAAAGCAATCAAACTGCATCATGCGCATCACGACCAAATTGGTGTTGCATTGCAAACTTTTCGGG
>CAZMHW010000367.1:0-255 GCA_964566105.1 uncultured Akkermansia sp. | reverse complement strand
AGAAAATTTAGCTGCATTAGGCGACAAAGGAAAAATAAAACTTGGACCAAATGACCAACGTGCCTTAGATTATATTCATCCACAAATTAATCTGGATTTTGTTAGTGCAGAAGAAAAGGAAATTTTGAATGCCGCGAAGTCAGCAATCATAAGAGGAAAATTTCAAAAACTACCAAGAGAAATAAACAAACTTGGTAAAGAGCGAAAGGCACAAAGCGATGAAGCAAAAAAGAATTCCACAATAAAACCAATGAG
>CAZMHW010000366.1:0-4466 GCA_964566105.1 uncultured Akkermansia sp. | reverse complement strand
TGTCAGGGTGGCACTTTAGCCCTTCTGGCTGCGGGAGCTGGTTCTTACTTCTGGAATCCAGGTCTCGGAAGTGGCTCCTACCTTGTTGTCACTCCTTCCGTTTCAGCCATTTATACCTTGTCGGGTTCCTCCGGACCTTGTACAAGTACCCAAACTTTGGCCATAACAGTTTATACCAACGCCATTGTGCAGGCCAATTCGAGTTCCGGTTCGATTTGTATGGGAAACACGGTAACTTTGAATTCCACCGGCGCTACTAATTACACCTGGAATCCCGGAAGTTTCAATGGAAGTAACGTAACCTTAACTCCAACTATTTCCACTACCTATACTGTAATTGGTGACAATTCCGGTGGATGCTCAAACACGGCAACCGTTCATGTAACGGTAAATCCGGTTACAACCCCTACCATCAACAACTCTCCCGGTTCAATTTGTAGCGGTAACTCCAGCACTCTTGGCCTGAGTGGATTAACAAGTTACACCTGGTACCCGTTAAATACAACTTCACCGTTCATCGTTGTCAGCCCAAGCGTTACAACCATCTATACCTTATCTGGAACCAATATTTTAGGATGCCCATCTTCCGCCACCTCGGCCGTGAATGTGACACAAACTCCTACCCTCAGCTTATCTGCGTCTGCGAGCACCATTTGCGCAGGAGGCAGCACAAGTCTTAGTTCCCTGGGGGCAACAAATTATACCTGGAATCCGGGCGCATTAAGCGGTTCACTCGTTTCCGTGAGTCCTCTTATAAATACCATCTATACCGTAACCGGAGCAAATGGTGCCTGCATTAGTAGTAAGACACTTGCAATTATTTCCAATCCAAGTCCAAGTCTCACCGTATCAGGAACGTCTACCTTGTGCAGCGGTAATTCCGCAAGTTTGACCATCTCCGGAGCCTCCACCTACACCTGGTATCCGGGAGCCATTGCAAATGCCTCCGTTTCATTTAGCCCAACATCCATGCTCATCTACACTGTAACCGGAAGCTTTACAAACGGATGTAGCTCGACCTTTAACGGCACTCTGGCAGTCACACCGCAACCCACAGTAAATCTTTCTATAAGTTCTACAAGCATTTGCTCCGGAACTCAGGCAACACTCATCGCCAGTGGCGCCAGCAGTTACAGTTGGGTTCCGGGCGGACTAAGTGGCTCTTTGATCACCGTATCGCCGAGCCAGAACACAACCTACACCGTTACCGGGTTTAACGCTGCCTGCGCAAACTCACAAACCGTTGTATTGGCTGTAAATCCGAGTCCGAGTATTGCCACACTACCCATAAATCCATCCATTTGCGCCGGTGAAAGTGTTAGCCTTTCGGCCATGGGTGCTCTCAACTATACCTGGTATCCGGGCAATCAAAACGGGTCTAACGTCAGTGTTTCACCTTCCGTCACCACCATTTATACCGTTACAGGCAGTAATGGTGGGTGTTACGGGGCTACCACCATCAACATCCTGGTATACAGTAGCAGTTTAAGTGTAGTAAGCAGTAACTCCCTTATTTGCGCAGGCGAATCTGTTACCTTATCTGCTTCAGGTGCCAATACTTATTTATGGAGTACCGGCGATCTAAGCCCAACACTGACCGTGTCTCCAAGCGTAACAAGTTCCTATACAGTTACCGGAACAGATTCCAACCAGTGTGAAAGTAGTCTCATTTTGCAACAGCTCGTTTCCGATTGTACCGGACTTGAAGCAATAAGCACTACAAAAAGATCTTATCTTCTATATCCTAATCCGGGCAACGGTGAATTCTTTATTCAATTAAGTGAATTAAATATTAACACCAGCCTTGAAATTTATAATTCTATAGGCGATTTGATTCATACACAAAAAATAAATAACCTGGTTAACCCACTAAATTTAGAAAGTGTATCAAAAGGTATTTACATGCTAGTTCTGAAAGAAAATGGAAAATTACTGACTACGCTGAGGCTTATCAAGGAATAATACGATTAGGTAAACACTCGTTCACGCGGATTTGTAAGCCATCTCTGGTCCATGCTTACAAATATTGACAACCATTTACTATAGTTCAGATTGCAAACAGATAGCATATTTATCTAACCCCGATAGCGCGGATCTCTGATCCGTTCGTACAAATACACTAAGAACCATTTACTATTGTTTGGATTGCAAAAAGACAGCATGCTTCTCTAATCCCTGAGTCTATCAACCCAATCAATCTTCCTGCTATCAGCTTTCAAGTAATAATTTTGACATTACCCAACTTTAGAATAGAAAAGGCCCCTAATATAACAGCCATGTAAATTAATTGGTATCTTTAGAAAAAAACTAATACCCATGAAAAACGGATTCAAGACATTGCTGCACTTTACTACTTTAGGCTACGCTCTTCTGCTTCTTACTACTTTTAGCTCTTGTGCCAAAGAGAGAACCTGCGCTTGTTATGACAATAATGGCGTTCAAACCGGAAGCTGGACATCCAGCATTTACACCAAAAAGAAATTCAAAGAAAAGTGTGAGGTTGATCCTCCGCGCATTAGCACCTATTGCAAAGTAAAATAAAAATTTACGGGTTTTATTTAAAGCCTCTTAAATTCCATCACTCTACTACTAATTTTTTTGTAAAGTACTGGTTATTTACCTGTAGTTTTATAAAATAAACTCCCTTGCTGCTTAATTCCAGTTTATATTCGTGTGTGCCACTTTCCAGTTTTCTATCTTCCAGCAATTTAAGCTGCCTGCCAAAGGTGTCATACATGGTCAGCCTTACCGGGGCCTCCGCGTTCAAATAAAAACGGAGGGTGCTGCTTTCTCTGAAGGGATTTGGATACACACTCATTTGGAAGTCATCCAAACGCTCTTCCTCCATTCCTGTAGGCACTTCGCTGTAACGTGCAATAAAAAAATTATAGCCGCCAGAGCCATTGGTTGAATAAGCTACAATATTTGGTCCCGGATCAACATCCACCGTACCACTGTATACTGCCGAGATACAAAGTCCACCCGAAGCATCCAAAGATGCCCTGGCCGGCACTCCCCCATTAACCGTGCAGCCTGGGCCACCAATGTTCTTAACCCAGATAAAATTCCCGTTGCTATCGTATTTGGCAAAAAACAGGTCAGATGGCCCCGAAGAGGTAAGCACAGCGCCACCAGGTCCCGGATCAAAATCGCATACATTGTAAAATGTCCCACCCAGGTAGATGTTTCCAGAAACATCCCTCAGTAAGACACCGTAATTAAAGTAACCACTACCTTCAATTACCTTAGCCCAGAGATAACTTCCCGCGCCGCTATATTTAGCCATAAACATACACGTGAGGCCATTTGTGCTAATGTTAGCCGTATTGGGTCCAGGATCCATATCCATGTGCCCGTCAAAAACACCCATCAAGTAAACATTTCCCTGAGGATCTACCTGCAGCGCGTTTCCCATATCATAATTAACATCACCAAAACTTTCCGCCCATACGTAATTACCGGCATTGTCGTACTTGGCCAGAAAAACATCCTCACTCATCAGGTTTGAAGATAAATTGGCTGTACCAGGGCCAGGATTAAAATCACAGGTTCCTCTGAAGAATCCGGTCAAAAAAATATTGCCTGAAGCATCGAGTTTCATATCGTAGGGGTAGTCGTCGTTAACACTCCCAATTGATTTAGACCAGAGGTAATTTCCCGAATTATCGTATTTAGCAAAATAAAAATCAACAGCTGTTGTTCCCTGCGAAATGATAGTTGCAACAGCAGAAGAAGGATCTACATCCACGGTGCCAGTAAAACCACCAAGAAGATACAAATTACCAGAACCGTCAAAAACAATAGCAGCTGGATGGCTGCCACTTGAGTTATTGGTATTGTCGGCAAGAATTTTTGAAAAAATGTAATTGCCTGCATTGTCATACTTTGCCAAAAAAACACAAATGACACTTGGATTTGGCGTGCTGAGATTTGCGAGATTTGAAGTAGGATCAAAATCAACAGTACCGGTAAATAGTCCGCTAATGTATATATTACCTGTTGCATCCAGGTTAATTTTTCGTACTTCCAAATCGTTTGATACGTTTTTGATTGCTTTGGCCCAGATCAAATCTCGCGCATTGTCGTACTTGGCAAAAAACACATCCTGATAACTTGTGGAAAAAGAACTGGTGCCAACACCAGGATCCAGATCAATCGGTCCTTGAAAATTACCAGTAATGTAAAAATTACCCGGACCATCCACCGTAGAATAACAAGAATTAGAGCCAGAAGTGCCAAAACCGGCTGACCAATCATAATTTTGAGAAAAAGATGAAACCACTGTAAATACCGAAATTAAAGCAAGATAAATTTTGTACATGTTTGGATTTTTTTGAGTTGTTCAAAAATATGCAAAAATTATGAAGAGATAAAATGCCATCACGCTCCTCCCCGATAGCACGGATTTTGAATCCGTGCGTACAAATACACTAACAAACATTTACTATCGCTGGGTTATAAATCCC
>CAZMHW010000365.1:0-4466 GCA_964566105.1 uncultured Akkermansia sp. | reverse complement strand
AACAGAATCTATAAAGTGAAGGCCAGCCGAAAATTTTAGAATTAAAAATTAATCACGACCTTTAATACAAAGAATTGGAATGACACTACAAGAACAAATCAACGAGTACATTGCCAGTCAGCCGGAGTCCAAACTTAGCGATATGCAGGACTTGCACCGCACGATCCTGAAAATGAAACCAAAAGTTAAATTGTGGTTTCTGGATGGTAAGAACAGCGAAAACAAAATTGTTACGAATCCAAATATAGGATATGGACTCTACACCATACACTATGCCGATGGAAAAAGCAGGGAGTTTTACCAGGTAGGACTCAGTGCCAACACCAGCGGAATCTCCGTTTACATTATGGGCATAGCAGACAAAACATACCTCACCAAAACCTTTGGCAAAAAACTGGGTAAAGCGAGCGTAACAGGCTATTGCATCAAGTTTAAAACCCTAAAAGACATTCATCTGGATGTTCTTCTGGAAGCCATTCAATTTGGATTTGATGCTCAAAAGGAAAAATGAAAAGAAAACGAGATACTTTCCCTACTCTCTTTCCGCCAATCCGGCAAGCTCTTTGCGAATACCTCTTCTGACTTTAAAATAATGGTCTTTTAAAAGAACATCAAAATTGGTGCGGTCGTCAGTAAATACCTGCACTGATTTAGTATTAAAAGAATTCATCGACAAAACATACTCCTTCAAAGGACCTCCCTTAATAAACACATCCGGGGCAATACTCAAACCGTTCAGGTCCATTTTCTGTTTAGTTGCCAGAAAAAGTACATCGCCGTAATTCTCCTGTAGTAAAGGATTAAAGGCCGTTACATCGAAGCCGGAACTAACAAGGGTCTGGTAAACAGAAGGGATAAAGGAGTTCTCTGAAAAATCGGTCAAACCACCATGCTCAATAATTAAAGTACCTCCCGGATTAAGCAAATCGTAACAACGTTTAAAACTTTCGGTGGTAATCAATTGTCCCGGCACATTCTCCCCTATAATGGCATCGATTATGATCAGGTCGTATTTTTTTTTGGTCACGTTAAGATGATACCGGCCATCGGTAATATAATGTTGCGCATGATCTGCCATTCCAAAATACCGAATGCCCATGTTGTAAATCCGTTGATCAATCTCCACGGTTTCAACATCCATGTGCGCGTCGGTTAAAATCTTGTATAAACTACCGGCGCCCAGTCCTACCAACAAAGCTGAGTGTTTGGGAGCTAACACCTTTAACAGTTGCCGCGTAAAATTGACGTAGTACAAAAGACTTTGGGACGGCATATCACGGAACACAAAATTCTGAACAATGTTGTTGATACGCAATTTGCGTACCACCACAGGCTCAGATCCAAAAGGATGCGACATTTGATCCGTCACCTTCAGCTCTCCCAATAAACCTTCTGAATCTTCGAGTACCTTGAGATCGGTTCTTACTGATGCCTGCTTTGCTTTCGCATTAGAGGTCATGAAGGCCGTGAGCAGGCAAAAAACCAACAGCAGGGAGATTTGCCTTGCATTTTTTTTCTCCTGATACAAAAACAACAGGGCCATTAAACAGACTAAGACTCCTAAACTTCTCACCGGTGTAGTGATGCCGTAATGGGGAATAATCAGAAATCCAAAAACCAGGGTAAACAGGATACCACCACAGGTGGAGATGGCGTAAATATTTCCGGCCGAGCGCCCGGACTGTTCGGCTGTTTTGGTAATCTGAAAGATGATCATGGGACTGATCATCCCCATTAAAAAAATAGGAGTAAACAAAAAAAACAATTCGGAAATAATTAAACCGGTAAAAAATGAAAAAGAAATAGTCCGCTGCATAATAAAATGACCAAAGGACGGCATTAACAAAACCGTTAGTCCGCTGAGAAAAAAGACCCAGATAATTTTATTTGCCTGTGCGAATTTTTCTTTGGTGGTGACATAACCTCCAAAATAATAGCCGGTCATAAGCGCCAGTAAGGTGATAGATAATGTAGAGGCCCAACTGTATAAGGAGGCTCCGAAAAAAGGTGCGAGCATCTTGGCTCCGGCCAGTTCCGTGACCATTACGACACCTCCTTCAACAAAAGAAACGCTATATAATTGTTTTAAACTTACGGTGGATGAAATTCTTGGCATGTAGTTTGGGTTTAAAATAAAAGTATACCTCAGCTCAGCCAATTACAAAATTTTGGCTCATCGAAAACAGAGTCTCACTCATTCGGATTTGCATGTGTATTTTTTGTTTCAGAAAGCCTGCGTATCTTTAACTACCCGGAATTAAAAAACAAAACTCTAAATTCGGGGCCATGAATGCTCCTATGACCTTTTACCTTGAAACAGAACGTTTGATCTTACGTGAACTAAGGCCGGAAGATGCGGAAGCTATGTTTGAACTGGATTCAGATCCTGAAGTTCACCGCTATCTGGGAAATAAACCCATACAGAATTTACAACAAGCAAAAGACGTCATTGATCTTGTACGTCAACAGTATAAGGACAATCAGATCGGTAGGTGGGCTACCATCGAAAAATCCAGTGGAAATTTTATAGGCTGGAGTGGCTTGAAATACATAAGGACAGTTGAAAATCAACGTTCGCATTTTTACGATGTAGGTTACCGGCTTATTCCCAAATACTGGGGCAAAGGTTACGCCACAGAGTCTGCTAAAGCAGCCCTGGAATATGGATTCACAGTATTTAAACCCGATGAAATTATTGGTACGGCCAATGAAGAAAACAAAGCTTCCCGCAGAGCACTCGAAAAATGTGGCTTAAAGTATTTAGAGAAACACATGTGGCAGGATATCCCATGCGATTGGTTAACCATTACAAAACACGATTGGGAAAAGATAAGAGAAAAAGAAGGATCGGTATTACTTAATAAAAGGTCTTCTAACGAAATATAAAATGCCCCTGCTGCAAACCATCATCGCTTTCATCCGGCGAAGGATTCTATACCTGCTCCTCTTAATACCTTATTTCTGGCTGTGGGTATGGTCTTACGATTTCTTAAATTACGTGACAGAAGATCCTCAACGAAGTTGCGGACTTGCCAACGGAGCGGTGTTTAGTCTTGTGGTAACCGTCTCGGGACTCTACCTGATCATCGGTATTACTTTACTCCTCTTAAGTAAAGATCAAAAACGTAAAGATTTTATGTTACTTGTGGCTATGCTGTTGGTACCTATTATTAAAGGACTGATAGATCTGTTCACCTAAACTCAAAAATTTAATTCGTCCCTTCCGAGCCCTTGTTGGTGTTTTCACCAACAAGGCAAATACGCAGCGCTCACACATTCCAATTGAACCTGTTTTTCAGTAGACAAAAAAATTTGCAAAACCCGATTCTCCCAGCCCTTGTTGGTGTTTTCACCAACAAGGCAAATACACAGCGCTCACACATTCCAATTGAACCTGTTTTTCAGTAGACAAAAAAAATTTGCAAAACCCGATTCTTGATTTTATATTTGCAACCACATGGTTTCATAAAAAAAATGACACAAATTCGCAGAGACGTTTTTCAGGCCATTGCCGATCCCACCCGCAGAGCCATTCTTGCCTTAATTGCCTTGCAGGCCATGACACCCAATGCCCTGGCAGAACACTTTGATACCACCCGCCAGGCAGTCTCCAAACATTTACGGGTTCTTACAGAGTGTGAACTTGTAAAGCAGGAATATCAGGGCCGGGAAATTTATTACCAACTTGAACTCGAAAAAATGAAAGAAATTGATAAATGGCTGGAACAATTCCGGAAGATCTGGGAAACGCGTTTTAACCAATTGGATGACCTCTTACTCTCTCTCAAAAAAAAGAAAAAATGAAAAACAAGTTACAATTCGACTTCCTGGCAGACAAGGAAAAAAACACCCTCACCATTCGCCGTGAATTTATGGCAAACCGCGCCCTCGTGTGGGACTGTTATACCAAAAGCGACTACCTGAACCAATGGTTTGCTCCCAAACCCCTGACCACAAAAACCAAATCCATGGACTTTCGCGAAGGTGGTCACTGGCACTACGCCATGGTGGAACCCAATGGCACAGAATACTGGGGGTTAACAGAATACATCCAGATTAAACCCATTGATTTTTACACCGCCCTCGACGCTTTTAGTAATGCTGAAGGAGAAATAAACAAAGACCTGCCGCGCGCTAAGTGGCTGGTTAATTTTAAAGACAAAGGCGATAATGCCCTGGTTGAAACAATTGTGACGTATAATTCTCTCGCAGACCTGGAGACCGTTGTGCAAATGGGCATGGAACAAGGCATGATGGCTACTCTTGAAAAACTCGATACACTTTTATTAACTTTAACTAAAAACTAAATGAGCAACAAGATCACGGTAACTGCTACCATAAAGGCAGATGCAAAAAAGGTCTGGGACTACTATACCAAGCCTGAACACATAACGCAATGGAACTTTGCCGACCCATCCTGGCATTGCCCTAGCGCCAGTAACGACATGAGAGTAGGCGGACAATAC
>CAZMHW010000364.1:0-4489 GCA_964566105.1 uncultured Akkermansia sp. | reverse complement strand
CACTTATAATCTCGGAACTACTCGCCATGGATTCAAGCCCGCTAAATAAGTTAAAAGACCAACCATTTTTACAGATTAACTGTATTGTAATTAAAGCGCTTTAGCTCTTTACTCACCCAAATTAATTAAATCCCATGAAAAAAATTTACAAAACACTCCTGACTTTTACAGCGTTTTATTTTGTTGCTTCCGCCACATTAAACGCTCAAAGTATTGTTGCAACCATTGCTACTCAACCTTGTAATGCCAACGGCCAAATCAATGTCACAACCACAGGCTTAACTCCTCCTATTAGTTATGTGTATTCCAATTGGATGGCGAATATAACCATCACACATTCAAATATTAATTCTCTTTCAGACAACGTCACGGGTTTATCAGCGTACCAGGATTTATGGTCCAGCTCGAATTATTGGTCCATCTCTGCTACCGACGGGGTTAATACCGTAAATACAAACATTACGTTAAGTCCCCCTTTTCAGGATTCTATTAAAGTTATCGCAGGTGTATGCCCCGCTTTAAATACCCTGCAGGCAGTTAATTTTACGGGCGGTACCGCTCCGTTTTCGGTTACCTGGACAAACATAAACACCAATCAGGTTTATAACAGCAACCCCGCCATGGTTCCTAGCGGTACTTTCACGGTTTCAATTACAGATGCGGCTGGATGTGTGGTTCGTTCAGCACCAAATTTCAGCTCGAATATTTTTGCTCAAAGTCAATCCAATATTCAAGTTAACATTACCGGCACCAGTGCAAATTGTACTAACGGAACAGCCAATGCCAGCGCAAGTGGCGGAACGGCTCCTTACAGCTATCTTTGGAATAATAATGCAAGCTCCCAGTCAATTTCAGGTTTAACACAAGGATCTTACAATTGTATTGTTACAGATGCGATCGGGTGTCAGTCAACTGGTTATTACTACGTTTCGCAAGGCGTTACTCTTACTTATAATTCCAACATTACCAATGCAACGTGCCTCCAAACAAACGGAAGTATCCTCAGTTTTGTGAGTGGGGGAACCGCACCATACACTTTTCTATGGAACAATGCCGCCACAACTCAGAATATTACAGGATTACAAGGTGGCCAGTCCTATAACGTACAGATTACAGATGCCAATGGCTGTACTGGGTTTGGTTATAATTATGTGGGAGTAACCACTCCCATTTCAGTAACCTATAATACTTCCGCCAGTTCATGCACCACTCCGAACGGATCAGCAATCCTGGCGGCTTCGGGCGGCGCTTCCCCTTATACTTACCTTTGGACTATTTTTCCAAACAATGTAAGCGGAACAACTCTCACCAATAAACCAAGTGGCACGTATGGTTTTAAAGTAACTGACGCTAACGGGTGTGTTCAATCGGGGTCAGTGTTTATTCCTACTACTTCAACCATAACGGCTGTAATAAATAATAACGCCGTAGTGTGTCCCGCCACTTCAGGGAATTTGAATGTTTCCGTTTCAGGATCAAACCCGCCTTTTACCTACCTCTGGAACAATTCCGTGACAAGTGCTAATTTAACGGGAGTGCCATTGGGTAGCTATAATTGTGTTATCACAGATGCGGCCGGCTGCTCCGTGACCAAGTATGGCTCACTGAGTCAAATCAATCCCATAAATGTTGGGTTCAATTCCACCCCTGCCAGTTGTCTCTACTCTAACAACGGAGCAGTGACTGCCAATGCAACGGGTGGCACCTCTCCATACACTTACTCATGGAACAATTCTCAGACCGGTCCAACCGCTACTGGTTTAACCTCCGGAAATTATTTTGTATTTGTGACGGATGCAAACGGTTGTCACAACAGCTACAATAACAGTATGGTTTATGTAGGTTATAATCCTTCCAACAACGCCTGTTATTGTACTATAACCGGTACTGTTTTTGCAGACGCTAATGGCAACTGTGTTCAAAATTCGGGAGAAGTGGGACTTCCTAACGTGCAGATTCATTGCAGCGGATTGGGTTACACCTACACAAACGCCAATGGTGTTTACAGCTTTTTGGCACCTTCAGGCACTTACACCATTTCACAAACAATTCAACAAATATATCCCCTCGCCTCATGCCAAAGTAACAACCAGGTAGTAACAGTAACTGCGGCGGCAAATTGTGTAAGCACCGTTAATTTTGCAAATGTTATTTTTCCTTTACACGATCTTCATGTCATAACAAGTAGCATCAATCAACCTATCCCAGGCAATACATATTCCCAAAAAGTGATTATTCAGAATGATGGATCTGTAACTGAATCGGGCGTGAAATTTGGTTACGCACATGATGGACAGTTAACCTATGGTAGCTGCGCTCCTTGGGCCTTAACACAGCAAAACGTCGTTAGTTACCCTAACTGGTACAGCATTACCTCAGGCTTTCCTTCTCTTAGCCCGGGAGCTAACTCGGTCTCTTTTATTAATTACAACGTTCCCACCAACATCCCCCTCAACACGGTTGTTAATTTTAACGACAGCGTTGCCAGTGCAGCCCCAATAACAACAAACTGGTTAACTGATAATACACCGTGGAACAATGTCAACTACCATCAGGCAACGGTGATTGGATCCTTCGACCCTAATTTTAAAGAAGTAAGTCCAAAAGGGGTTGGTCCTCAGGGAAATATTTACAAAAACGATTCCATTTTAACTTACGTGGTGCACTTTCAAAATACTGGAAGTTATTACGCTCAAAACATTGTTGTGATTGATTCCATCGATTCGCATCTAAATATTACCTCCCTACGCCCTGGATATTCAGATCACAATTATACCGCCACGTTAAGCGAAACGGGAGTTGCTAAATTTAGCTTCAAGAATATTAACCTGGCATGGCAATCGGGTTACGGCGACGCCTTGAGTTCGGGTATGTTTACTTACTCCGTTAAATTGAAAAAAAACCTGCCGGTAGGAACTCAAATAAAAAACAAAGCTTTCATTTATTTTGACTTCAACGAACCCATCATTACAAATACTACCTTAAACACACTTGCCACAAACAGTAGTGTTGGTATTGAACAAGTAACAGCTTCCAACGAAAGTATGCTTACCCTGTTTCCAAATCCGGGTAATGGTGACTTTACCTTGTTTTTTAATAGTAAAGAAGGTGGAAACGGTTCCGTGTGTTTGATGGATATAAGTGGACGAGTAATTTTTACTAATACTATTGGTATTAAGACTGGAGAAAACACGATGACTTATTCGAACAACGCATTGCAGAGTGGAATTTATCTGGTTCAGTTAAAAACATCATCAGAAACAATCACTAAAAAGCTGATTGTTTCAAAATAATGAATTCAAAAAAAACAGAAGGCCTGATAAGAGTGTTATCAGGCCTTTTTAATGAAATAAAAGCAAGGTGCTCTTCTAATTATATGGACTAATTCGTCCCTAAAACCTTTAGCAATTCGTCCAGTTTCGGTGTTAAGATAATCTCTGTTCTTCTGTTCTTTTTACGGGCTTCCGGGGTTTTCCCTTTATCCAGTGGAAAAAACTCACCTCTTCCGGCCGAAGTAATACGGGCAGCGTCAATTTTAGCGCTTCCTAATAATATTTTAGTAACAGACGTAGCGCGCATTACACTCAAATCCCAATTATCCTTTATTTCTCCTGCTCCTTTCATGGCTACATCATCTGTGTGGCCTTCCACCATTACATTGATATCCGGGTTTTGTTCGAGAACTTTAGCAACATTTTTAAGGGCTTCAACTCCTTTAGCTTCCACATTGGTTTTACAACTGGCAAATAACAGGCTTTCATCGAGGCTCACATAAACTTTTCCATTTCTCTGGGTAATGGTTAACCCTTTGTTTTCAAAACCAATCAAAGCATCACTCAGTTTTTTTCTGAGGTCTGCGGCAGCCTGGTCTTTCTTTTTAAGAATGTCTTCGAGTTCGTTCACCCGTACTTCCCGCTTTTTTAATTCGGTATTCAAATTATCCAGATCCAGTTTTTGTTTATTTAAAACTATTTCCAGGGCTTTGAGTTCGTCCTGCTTTTTTAATAATTGCTCCTGTGTGAGTTGAAGATCTCCGCTCAGTTTTGCGTTGTCTTTTTCCGCACCGCTTACCAGTTTATTTAAACGATCGAGCAATTGTTCGTTTAAGGTGTTTAATTTATCGTATTTAGACGTTAAATTACGCAGATTGCCACCGTTAAGCGTTGTATCTCTTTTTAACGCGATAAGCACTTTTTCGTTAGTTTCAGCCAACTCTTTCAATTCAGCCAGTTTCGCATCGTTCTCCTGCGACGACTTTTTAATTGATGACAATTCCGTTTCACAACTGTTCAGTTTTCCTTTGGTTTCATCCAACAGTCTTGCAGGCACACAAGATGCAAGAGCAGCAAGGCCTAACACATAAAATATATTCTTGGTATTCATCATGCTTTAAAATTAGGAAATTGAAAAGTCTCTGTTCTGCCCCCCTGAATTCTTTATTAACAATTAAATTAACCGATGCAAATGCGTGAAAACAGGCCGCAGGCTT
>CAZMHW010000363.1:3082-4496 GCA_964566105.1 uncultured Akkermansia sp. | reverse complement strand
TAGACGATGACATTTTAAAAGCCAAACAAAAGGCCAAACTGGTAAAGAACACCTTAAAAATTATTGCGTAAAAATTTAACACCCATTTTATGGAAAAACGTACATGCCCAGAGTGCGGAGAAGTGATTAAAGGCAGAATTGATAAAAAGTTCTGCAGCGATATGTGTCGTAATGCCTATAACAATAAGCAAAACAGCGACAGCAACAATTACGTTAGAAATATTAATAATTCCCTGCGAAAAAACCGAAGAATTCTGGAAGAAACCTTACAGGGAGAAAAAACAACGGTTGCCAAGCAGAAACTGATTGATAAAGGTTTTAATTTTAATTTTTATACCAACCAGGTAGTTACCAAAAACAATCACACTTACACTTTTTGCTACGAATTTGGGTACTTGCCTATAGAAGACAAAGACCTTATCCTGATCGTGAAACGAAAAGGCGACTAAGATCTTCTAAACAGCGCTCAACTCCCTTAGACATATCGTCAGTGATGATAAGCCCTAAACATATTCTTTACCTTTTAATCCTTTCAACAGGACTTTTTGTACTTATGGGTTGCGGCACCAGGCAGTACCTGCTTAAATCCCCCACCCGATCTATTTCACCGGTTACAAAAGTGGTAGTGGTGAGGAATGACAGTTCTTCCTTTTTACTAATACCCGGTCAACGTCCCGCTTTGCGGGATGTTAATCAACGGTTTCAAAAAAGGGTAGCCGCCATGGGTGGAATAGATACATTACTCTGCGGTGAATTATCCAAAAGAAATATATTTTGTGAAATAAGTTACGGTGAGAGAACAATTCCAGAGGACACTTATCTTATCAGATATCATGATTACTGGAATTGGGATTTAAAGAATTATATGCCGGTTTTGTTTCTGTCCCTACAAAACTCAAAGGGCAAAGAATTAATCAGAGTAGGTTCACAAGCTAACAGGAGTGGTATGCATGACTACCCCACTCCGGCAAAACAAATCCCGCTTCTTATCGACCTTCTTCTTAAAAACAGCCGTGTCGAATAACTAGGATGTATTAGCTAGCTTTCTTCGTTTACATAGAACAACTTGTAGTATTTCATTCCGCGTTCTTCGTCAAAACCACGCTCTACGTAGTCGTGTTTGGAATGAATATAGATGTGGAAATTCTTATCCAGTTTCACGACACTTTTCATGTATTTGGCGTTCTTTTTTACTGCGGTTTGTGATACGTCAAACTCATCGATGGCGGTGAGATCCATGCGTTTATTAAAATCTTTGCGGTAGTCCTGAAAAGCTTCGATCACTTCCGGCTGCACCAATACTTCCCGTTCAAAATCCTGCATGTTGAATTTGTCTTTTTCTTTAAAGTAGGAAGTACTTTTGTTCAGCATCATCATCTGATCCTGTTTCTCCACATTGTTCGCTTCGGTCAGA
>CAZMHW010000363.1:0-3072 GCA_964566105.1 uncultured Akkermansia sp. | reverse complement strand
TCTCCTCGCAAAAACCTCGGGAAGCATCCATAAAATTTTTTGTATGGTAATAGCCATTTGGTTTGATGGTGGCATTGAGAAAATCTTCTTCCCAGTACAAGGCACATTCTGCTACTTTGTTATTGGTATCAATAATGCTGAGTTTGTAACCTTTCTTTTTATCTATGTTAAAGACGAGACACCCTTTGTCCAGCTTGTTTATATTGATCCCATTGTCGCAGTCTATGTCAAATTCGTCCACATGCTGATACACCTTCAAAAAAGTCTCCTTATTTTCAGTTTTAAAATAACCTATAGCATCACACAATTCACCATCTACCACGGCATCCTTAAAATAACAAACAAAAAATTCACCACCGTTTATTTTTGGGTGCATACTTTGATTGTATAAATGTGAAGCCACTTGTTTTGATAGTGCAACAAAGTCTTTTTGTGAAGAGAACAAATCCTCTGAAGCGTTAGCCACACTTGCCAAAGACACATCCACCTTTCCCTTGAACTGATGGTAAATATCCGTTTTAAAAGGTGTGAGAAAATACCTCAGCACGGTTTCCTTCACAAAGTCATCTTTAAACTCAATTGTTTTTTCACTGTAGGTCAGTTCTTCTCCCAATCCTTTATTACCCACAAAATGTACTATAAAATGTGTTAGCTGTGCCCTTGAAAAATCGATCATAATTAATTTCTAAAAGTCTAAATATAGCTTTCTTCCGCGGTATGCTTTTAACAATATTTAAACAAGTTTTAAGTTCTTATGGCTAAAATAAATGATGGCCGGACTAGTATTTCCTAATTAAAAAATTAATTTTGTATATACACAGTTATACCTCAGAATATGCGCAGACCAGTCTTAACCATTGCTAAAAGAAGTTTTTTTGTTTTTAGCGTTGCCGCTTTATTTTCCTTTACCATTTTCAAATTTACTTTTGATAAAAACGATGTTATTGTCGGATTACTTTTTGATAGTTTAAAACAGGCGCATTATTCACCACAAACACTGGACGATAAATTCAGCGCTAAAGTGTTTGACCTGTATATAAATAACGCCTTTAACAAGCAGTTTTTATTACAAAGTGATATCGACGCGCTTGGTAAATACAGACTGGACATCGATGACGAGATCGCGACTCAGCGTCACGATTTTTATCAAGCCACGCAGGATATTGTAAATAAACGAATTAAAGAAAAAGAAGAATGGAGCAAGGAAATTCTATCTTCTCCATTGAATTACGCTGTGGAGGAAGAATACGAAGCTGACTACAAAAAAACAGCTTATGCGAAAACAAACGAAGAATTAAAAGACCAATGGCGTAAAATGCTGAAATACCGCGTGCTTTACCGCCTGGATGAAATGCTCACCAAAGAAGAGAAAAAAGATTCTGCTTCCACCGCACAAAAGAGCAAACCTGCTTCGGGCGATTTCGCTTCTCTTCAAAGTGCTACTCTGGTTTCGGATAATGCACCTGAAATGAAAAAGCAGCATCTGTTCGATTCACTGGAAACAGAAGCCCGTAAGAAAACACTCAAGGAACAGGAAGATTGGTTTAAACGTTTGAATAAAATATCGGCACGTGATCGTTTCTCTGAATTTGCAAACGCTTTTACCGGGGTTTACGACCCACACACACAATACTTTGCCCCAAAAGATAAAAAGAAATTTGACCAGAATATGAGTGGTCAATTTGAAGGCATTGGAGCCCGTCTTTCGCAAAAAGACGGAATACTTAAGGTAAGTGATATCATTGTAGGAAGTCCCAGCTACAAACAAGGCGAATTAAAAAGTGGAGATGACATCCTGAAGGTGGCACAAGGAAGTGCGGAGCCGGTTGACATCACCAACATGGACATGGAAGATGCCATTGAACTGATTAAAGGAAAAAAAGGCACGGAAGTGCGTTTAACCGTTAAAAAGAGCGATAACAGTATTAAGGTGATTCCTATCATAAGGGATGTAGTTGAAATAGAAGAAACTTTTGCCAAGAGCGCAGTACTGGAAAACAAGAATAAGATGGGTTATATCTATTTACCTTCCTTCTATACCGACTTCACCCGTAATGGCGCTCGTCACTGCTCACAGGACATGCGTAAAGAAATTGAAAAACTGAAAAAACAGGATATTAAGGGATTGATTGTGGACTTGCGTGATAATGGCGGAGGGTCTTTAAAGGAAGTGGTTGAGATGGCCGGTTTATTCTTTTCTAAGGGCCCTGTTGTTCAGGTTAAGGGCAAGAGTAATGTACCTCTCAATGTAATGGAGGATCGTAATCCGGACGTTGTGTGGGATGGTCCCCTGACTATTCTCATTAACCACAGCAGTGCCAGCGCCAGTGAAATTCTTGCCGCTGCCATACAGGATTACAGACGTGGTGTTATTATCGGTACAACCAGCTTTGGAAAAGGAACTGTACAGTCGTTCCTGAACCTGGATGACTTTTTACTAAAACAATTTGATACGATTAAACCTATTGGCTCTGTAAAAATAACCCAGCAAAAATTTTACCGGATCAATGGTGGAGCTACACAACTAAAAGGAGTTACCCCGGATGTGATATTACCTGACCCTTATGCGTTTCTTGATCTGGGAGAAAAGGAATACGATAACCCAATGCCCTGGGATGAAATTGCAAAGGCAAATTATACCGAGTTTAACACCATTAATTACCCTAAGGTACTTAAGAACAGCAGCAAACGTGTAAGCACGAGCAGTCAGTTCGCGCTCATTGACCAACAGGCGAAGGAAGTAAAACTTAAAAAAGACGATACACGTTACAGTTTGAAACTTTCTACTTTCAGAGCCGAACAAAAACAATTGCGCGACCAGAATAAAAAATACGAAGATCTGCGGAAGGAAATTAAAGGTTTTAACGCTAGTCTTTTAGAAGAGGATAAGTTACGTCTGGCAAACGACACTGTGCGTTTAAACCGTGAAAATAAGTGGGCTAATAATGTAGATAAAGACATTTACATCTACGAGGCAAGTAACGGGATTAACGATTTAAAATAATTCCATGCCCCCGACGGATATGAAGTTCAGTCGGGATTCACTGCGTGTGTTGGATTGGTTTTGGAGTA
>CAZMHW010000362.1:0-4513 GCA_964566105.1 uncultured Akkermansia sp. | reverse complement strand
CTATTGCTTCGGCTAAGACTGCGTTTTCTATTTCCACTCCCGGTACGATTTCCTGAAATATCTTACATCTGCAATATGCCCCGGCCAATCGTCGGCTTCACCCATTTTTGTGGCTATACCTTTACTGAAAATTACCAACACAAATTAAAACACCACCACATGAAAAAGATTGCAACACTCATCGCTGTTCTTGGTTTTCAATACCTGGCTTCCGCACAATCGGGCAATTTATCCGCAAGTGCCGACAAAGGGTACACCCCCAATGCCTCCGTTAGCTGTTCCATCGGCTATTCAGAAGATACCGAGAATTTTGGTTTTCTTGATTCCAGCCATGTGCGCTGCAGGGAGATTGTCATTCAAAGTCTTCCTCCCGCAACACAAAGTATTACGCCACTTCAAATTACCTTTGACGCGAAGGGCTCGTACACGTTTAAAAAAGATGCCGCCCTCGAATTGCCCGAAAACAAAGAAGTGTACATTGAAGACATGTTAACCGGAATGACTTTTGATCTTAAAAATGCACTTTCCTTTTCATTCAGCGTCAACCGCCACATTCCTGATCGTTTTGTGTTGCACATTGAAAAATCTACTGCAAAAAACGCTCTCTCTGCCAGTATCGGCGCAAAATAATACTCATCTTTTGTACAAAAAAAGCAGGCGGACCAGTCCGCCTGCTTTTTTTTTGAATTAAAACATTATTAATGTGAGCACATGTTAATTCTGCATGCCTGTTAAAGAATACAAGGCATCAAAGTCATTAATAAAAATGCTTTTTCCATTGGTGCGAATAAGATTTTTGGTTTTAAAATCTTTTAAAGTACGCACCAGGTTTTCGAGAGAAGTGCCGGTATAGCTGGCAAGATCGCTGCGGTTGACTTTTATTTCCGCCTCATCACTGATCTGTCCCGGGAGTTTATACTTTTCGTTTAAAGTGAGTAAAAAGAAAGCCAGGCGTTCTTTGATACTCTTTTGTGCAAAAATATTAATGCGGTTACTAAGCACGGTAAGTTCATGACTGATACTGTGTAACAGGAGATTTGACAAACGGGTGGAGTTCTTTAAAACCTCTAAAAAATGATCTTTTTCAATGAACAAGAGTTCGCACTCCTCAAGTGCCATGGCGGTGGAACCATACTTATTGCTGCCTAAAATGGTTCTGTAACCAAACACATCACCGGCCGTGCAAATAGCATGGATCTGAACAGAACCGTCAAAATTGAGCTGAGAAAATTTAATCTTTCCGCTTTGCTGGATATAAACGCCTCTTGGCGCCTCTCCTTCGTGGTAAAGTATTTCTTTTTTGTTCAGTTTTATGGTTTTCGACTGAGCTTCCAGCTCAATACGTTCAGCGATGGGTAAATTTTCAAACTGAATGCCCGAATAAAAGTGATTATGGTGCAGGGTGTCTTCTATTTTATTTTTTGTGAGAGTATTCATAGTTAAGATTCTTTTAATTGCCGCCTTTGAAAGAGCGAGGGTTCTTAATTAATGCTGGTTGATTTGTTAGTTGGTGGTGGGCCTGAAGGATAACAGCCAATGAATCGTACCAAAACAAACACAGTTGCCCCTTGTTGTAAAAATGCAGGTGTGTTTATCGTTAAAATTAAAGACTGTTTTTAGAAAACAGGGGGACCCCTTTTTCCATGGGCATAAGTCACTAACAGAGAATAACAACTCTGTACTTCGTGAGCCTTAAAATCAGCATAGCGTGAAAACGAGTGAAAATCCTGTTTCTCAAGGTTCGGTACAATGACCGGAATTCCTTTTGGTTTTTTGGGCTTGTATTTTCGTTTTAAAGTCGATGGTGGGGTAATATGACAGAAAGGACTCTTGTTTTCTGCTTTAAAAGCCTGTTCTGTTTTTATGTTTTTAACAAAGAACCGCGAAGCTGAAACGGAGCCAACCGACCTGTGCAGGAGAGCAACAAATACTAAAAGAAATATGTAACGGAACTGTTTCAAATTAGAGCGTTGACTTTAGTCACATAAATGTACGGAAAATGACTGACTAAAGTCAATATTTAACTAATTTAACAATATAGATAGCTATATATGTTAAAATTGGACCTAAAATAGTTTTTTAAGGACATATGCAACCTTTTTGTTTTTTTACGTCTTTTGACTAAAGAATCGTTGTTGAACGACAAATTAACATATCCGGAAGCACACAAAGCATTGATCGCCGATTGTAAAAAGGGAGATAACAGCGCGTACAAAAGGGTGTATGAGATATATAATAAAGCCATGTTTAACATTTGCATGCGCATGCTCAATGAGAGGGCGGAAGCAGAGGATGTTCTTCAGGAAAGTTTTCTATCCGCATTCAGAAAACTAGATCAGTATGATTTTAAGGCTTCGTTTGGAAGCTGGTTAAAACGCATAGTAATTAATAAGTGCATTCATGCACTCCGAAAACGTAACACTTTTCTGATACCCCTGGGGGAAATGGATTTGCCGGAAGAGCCTGAACAGGAGGAACCGGAACTACTCTTCGAAGTCTCTTCACTCAAGGAGGGAATCGCTCAATTGCCGGATGGTTACAGAGCAATTCTTACTCTTTATTTGTTTGAAGATTTTAGTCATAAAATGATTTCAGAAAAGTTAGGAATCAGTGAAGGGACCTCTAAATCCCAGTATTCGAGGGCAAAAGCACGTTTGGTAGAATGGATCACTCTAAAAAAGCAGCAGTCATGAGCGATAAATTAAAAAAATACATCGATGCGCACCGGGAAAGTTTTGACGATCTCGAGCCGGGCGATCTATGGCCAAAACTCGACACTGAAATTAAACAGTTAAAACCTTCTTCTACTCACCTAAACATTATAAAAAACATGCTTAAATATGGATTTGGCGCTTCCGCGCTCGTTATGGGAACCCTTTGGGTAATGACTACTTCTGGTCCAAAAGAAAGTGTACATCGTTCTGAAAGCCGCGAGTTACAAGATTCTGCAGCCCGGCGTTCAACGACGCCGAAATTAAATCCCGGTGCGGTTTTACAAACTGAAATCACTACAGGATCTCCGGAAACAAAACAGGAGTCGCTTAAAAAAAATACCCCTGCTGAGTATTCATATTCCGGCAATTCTGAACCCCTGGCACAAACCGTTCCTAACCCTGACGAACCGCTGCAAGACGAGGTGATAGCAACTCCGGATCAAAGAACGAAGGAAGAAAGGAAAAAACAAGACACAAGTTACATTTCGAATTGTGTTGAGGTAGACACTCTGTTTAACGGAGTCAAACGTCTGGAAGTTAAGGGCGAGTATTGTGCTGTAACAATAAAAGCGGTGGAGATGTCCGGAGTGCATCTCCGCGGTAAGGTGGGTGCGGGCGGTGAGAATGTACTTGTTTTGGGAAGAAGAAGTTATAAAAACAGAAATTACATCATTCGTTACAAACAGGAAGGCGAGTTGCTGAAGGTATGGATTGAACACGAGGATTTGAAACGCCGTGTGCGGGTTCAGGAGGGGTTAGCAGAAAACTCTGTACTGGATTTTGAGGTGCCGGCGAATACCGATGTACTGGTGAGTAATTCCTCCGGTGATATTCAGGTGTCGGGAATCAGAAGCCCGCGTACCAGTTTAAAAACAAGTTACGGAAATATCAAAGGGCAGGATCTTGCTTCGGATCTTACTCTTAAATCCTCATCCGGAAATATCTCTCTGGTAAATGTGAATGGCCAGGTGAGTACTGAAAATTCTTATGGTGATCTGTATGTGGATCGCTTAAATGGGGATCTGAAAGCGATTTCGAGTTCGGGAAATATCACCCTTAAAAATATTACCGGTAAAGTGGATGCCACGTCTTCATATGGATTTCAAAGTTATGAAGCCATTCACGGTAACATCGTGTCTGTCTCTGCTTCCGGAGATTTACTGGTAAAAAAGCTGGAAGGGAATGTAAACGCGAAGTCCTCTTACGGTAAAGAATCGTACGAAGACGTGGAAGGCGACATTCACGCACAGGTGAGTTCCGGCGATATTGAAATCAACCGCTGCAAAGGTTCTCTCTCGCTTGCCACCAGCTATGGTGACATAAAAGCAAAGTATCTGCGGCTGGCAAGTAGTAGTGAATTTAAAACTTCTTCAGGTGACATTAAAATATCTCTGCTCAATGAACTGCAAGACCTGACTTTTGATCTGCGTAGCAATACAGGAAACTTAGTGGTGGAAAAAGAAAATGTAAAAAACTCAGCTGATAAACGGTTGAATCTTGGTAAGGGTAGTATTCTTATCACCGGTATTTCCAGTTATGGCGATCAGATTTATAAATAGGATCAACACTATTTAGACTTATCTGAGCATCCAATGACCTCTGTAATTACCGGAATTTATTTTTTAATGATGTTAATTCCTTCCCACCGGATGCCTTCATCGTTGTAAACCTGTGTTTGCATTTCTTTGTTGGCTATAAAACGTTTGGCTACTGGGATAGCTTGCGTTTTTTCAATTCGGGTTTCGTTAACGGTAAATACCTGCTCGATTTCAAAGTCTGAATGCTCATCGGCTCTGAAC
>CAZMHW010000361.1:0-4517 GCA_964566105.1 uncultured Akkermansia sp. | reverse complement strand
CTTGTGCGGTGATTCTATCCTGCAGCAAAAATTCTATCGAACTACCCGAAGTAAAACCAAACGCTTCTAAATCATCAGTAAGCTTAAATTACAGAGGCGCGAAATTTTGTGATTTGCAAATGGAACGTTTTAATTACAGAGACTCAAATATTGTCATAATTAAAGTTAAGAACGTTTTAGCTTCTGAATTAGATTCTGTCTCGGGACAATTATACTATTTCCGCTCAAACTCACAGGTATTCGACAGCGTTGTCTTTCTCCCCAAATTAAGAAATCTTCTAAAGGACTCATTAAAAATTAAAGATTCCCAGACGTGTTACGTCAATACATCCCTACCTGAGAATAGCAATTTTATTCATGCCGAAATTTTATACCATAAAAAAACGATTCAGGGAGTGAAGTATAATCTAATCGCAGGAAACTATAACGGCTACGCTTTCGAAACCACCTCCAATCAGATGTTTTCTCAAACGAAATGCATCATTAATGCAGAAGGGAAAGTCAACATTTGGGTTAAAGAGTCAACCAGTACTAATCTTATTGAAGCCTACTTACCACAGGACACCAATTCGCTCCAAAGTATTCTAATGAAAGACAAAGAAAATATCCCGATCGCCCAGTTTGACCTCGACACCATTTCCAAAAACATGCATTTCGAACTGAAGAACAATTTCCTAAAGTTTAGAATCAAAAATAAAGACATAAACAGTCCCCTGAAAAATATTTTGTTCAACCTTTATAAAACCTATTAGGCTTATGAAACACTGCATACATTCATGTTTAATCTTTATTGCTTTCCTGGTTGCGAACGGTCTCAGTAACCAAGCCTTAGCACAAAACCCGCAATCAATCACGGTTAAAGATTCAAAGCATTTTGAACTTGATGCTTATAACAACGAATCTGACAAACCCTCCATAACTTTTGGTATAGATTTGTTTGCTGACTATGTTCTTATCGGCAATACAGAAAAAATTAAGATAAGCTTCGACTCCCTAAGTAACAAAACCTTTACTCTAAATTACCCATTAAACTATACAGAGCTTTCCGGCAATTTGAATAATACCAGCGCATCTGGATTTGACAAAACAAAGATGTACATTAGTACCAGGAGCATTCTGTTTATATACTATTGGCTGGATAACATTAAGGCGAGTATTATTAAAACCCCTGTCGCCGGCCGGATACATCTTTGGCCTCTCATCAAAGTATATTCAGATCCAAAGGTAAAAAGCGAAGGGCCTGACTACAAAATGGAAGGAGAATTTCAGCAAGTCAAAAAATTATCCGATGAAATTAAAAGTCTCAATACGCTTTATAGATCAAGTGGATTCGAAACGAAAATTGTAGCAGAACAAAAACTCAAAAGCACTTTCACTGATTCTCTTTACATCTATTCTACACAATTAAAGTTTTTAGAAAAATTTAAAACGCCCGGTAGTACCGGAAAAATCCTCAAAACCGATATTAAGGCGATTATAAATGAACAACTAAAAATCCTTAGGGATAGTGTTGATATAAAGAAAAACAGAACGGTTAAAGACACTGGAAACATGATTTTTAGAGAAGATCTGAAATCGGCTATCCAGGACACTCTAAGCTACAAGAAGCATACTGCTAAATTCAACGCACTTACAGATATAACAGAGGTCGATGCAAGTAATTTAAAAAAGGCTTTCGAAATAACTGGTGACAAACTTGTAGCAGAAACTCGGTATACAAAGTTCAAAAATCAGATTCTCGCATGCGATTCTATAATTACTAATCTCGAGCAAACCAAAGGAGAAATAAATCGCATCATTTCGAGAAATGGAATACTTCTTGCCTCAAAAAAACAAAAGATTTTTGATGCAAATTATTTTCTTGTCAGCGATATTAGTTTTCAATTCGAACGGGGGTTTTTAGAAAGAATTCAGGTCATATTAACAAATGATAAACGCCAATCTCTTTTTTTTGAAAATAGTTATGCTATTGGGTTTACCTCACCATACAATTATCGCAATCTAAATGAAACACAACTATATCAAAGAGCTGCGCGAAATACCAAACAGGCAAAAAACTATATTTACCTCGGAGAGATTTTAACCAATTACCACAATGAACTGGATAACTATCAAAGAGACTATAGCCCGGCCGACACAACTGTTAACCATATCGATCCCAGCTTAACTCCTATTGTCAAACTTTATCGTTCCAAAAAAGTCGACCTGCTCGACTCTAAAATCTATTCTGATCTTCTTGGCCTGGCGGATAAAAATCCGAACGGAATCATTCAAACCGAAATCTCAAAGCGCGTCAACTTATTTACCTACAGAACACCAGGAAATTATAAAACCAATTATGGTTTTTTCAATTTTATGGATTTTGAAGGCACTATTTCAAAATTTGAACAAAAAGAACGCTACCTCGTATTAAAAAATGAAAGAAGTTTTATTAACAACCAACTTATTTCACCCTCCTATGCTACCACTATCGATTTTATGCGTTACCAAACATTCGGTCTGGGCTCAAATCTCAACGTGTTTTTATTTGATGTTCCGGAAGGCAAATTTACCCTTACTCTAGATGTTGGGCTTCG
Source organism: uncultured Akkermansia sp. (assembly GCA_964566105.1). Classification (GTDB taxonomy): domain Bacteria; phylum Bacteroidota; class Bacteroidia; order B-17B0; family Aurantibacillaceae; genus Aurantibacillus. The sequence continues at coordinate 1,941 of CAZMHW010000361.1, read as the reverse complement.
CTACAACAGAATTCCTGTTTCCGACAGCACCAGGACTATCGTAAACGGCAAATACAATGCCGTTTCAAATAGTAACACACCTGCTGCAGGCATGTCCACCTGGTACCCGAGAATTAAGTTGGAAATTTTTGCCGAGCGCCGATACGGATTTCACTTGGCATGGAGTCGAAATTATTCTAACTTTTTTACAAACAACCAATACAAGTCCATTGTCAGTTATGAAAAATCTGACCTCAATTCCCGCTTGCTCGAAAATAATTCACACGTCACACACACCATAGAGTTCTATGCCCGTTTTGAACCAAACCCTTCTGATGCCAGTAGTAAATTATTTTTCCGCACACGACTCTATTTCCAAAAAGGCGATGTAAATACCTTTTTTAGCCAAATTCAAGTGGGATACGCTCACAGCCTTATCTACAAAAAATAATCCTGATGAAAATAAACCACGTAATATCCTGTAAAAATAACATCATGAAAAAATATTTTTTACTAATCGCATTAGGCTCATTCTTTTTAAATAGCTTCTCACAAAATGCTCCCCTAAGCAAGCCTGAGTTTTACGAACAACTATTCAACGATTATCCGGAATCATTCTACAAACTCGACACTTCAAAAAGCCCAACAAGTAATACAATTTTAGAACGCGATGTTTGGTTTAATAAAAATGGAAGCGACAGCATCTTGCACTTTAAAATGAAAATGATGAGAAACAGTGATTACACCTTAATTCTAAATTATAAATTTATAGGTGCCTTAAAAAAGGGGCTTGTGCAAAACAAAAATTTAACCTATCCAGACAAGTCCATGTCATTTATTGATCAATTAGTTTATTCATATAAAGTTGACTTGAGTCCTACCTTCAGTGGTGGTGGAAGCCCACAGCAAGCAAGCCCTACTGTAGATGCACAACAAGCTTCCTCTACACTTTACCCACTTAATAAGCAAGCCTCCTCCACTTTAACTTTGCCTAACTCGTATCTCGAAGTAAAGTCTTACAACGAAGCACTTCGTTGGTACAAAAGAAAAGACCACTGGTTGGCCGGTATTAGTATTTGTAGCGGGGTCAATTATCGTCGAATCGAGGTAAATAATAATCAATACACCAATATTGCAGCTGTAAATAAACGCAACGCGGGCGAAACCTACCAGGCCTCTGTGCCATTCGGTTTTTATTTTGGTAGAGGCTGGGGGCACCATCAGCTTACTTTTGGGTTTACCAACCAATCTTTCGGGTACGACTACGCCGAGAGTCAAAAAGACTCGCTTAGCTGGTTAAAAGGTAGTTATTCCGATACCAAGTTTTCTGTTCCACGAACAAGAGAAAATCAAAAGGTATATTCCTATGGTTTGTTTTATTCTTATTCTGCTCATAAACCAGGCCCTTCTTTTTTCTTTTTATGCGGCGTAAATACAAGTTTCAGAAGAACCCTCAACTAAATTTACTTTTACAAAAAGAGCCAATTCAATCAACTCAGCAAAACAAGCGTATAACTTCTTCGCCTTTAATTTTAAATTGGGTGCCGGACTGAGCATTAAACCAAATTATAGAACCGATTTCAGAGTCTATCCTGTACTCTATTATGGTCTTAATAGTATTAAAGGGACTGAGCTTAATACCCGCTTTTATACACTTGGGCTCGAGGCTGGATTCTTCATTAAGCTCGGGCAAATTAATAGCTACGGCAATTGATCGTTTTCCTAAAATTTTGTCAGGGAAATAAACCTAGCTTTTACCCTACTTAAAAGATCAAAATTAATCAGGGTAAAATGTTATATTTAAAGTCCAGATCCCACCCAAAGGACTAGCCAATTGCTTTCTAAAAAGTAGGGTCTCGGAGACGAATTAAATAGACGAAATTATGTTTGAACAAGTGTTTAAAAACGTTGACGACGTTTTATGGAAAGATGCAGGTTGCAGTAACGAACTGGATTATGTGG
>CAZMHW010000360.1:3766-4543 GCA_964566105.1 uncultured Akkermansia sp. | reverse complement strand
TATACATTACAAGGTACAAGTTCAACGGGCTGTCCTTCTACCGGCACCATGGCCATCACTGTGTTCACAGCAGCGCCAACCTTAACAGTGGTCAATACAGCTTCTGTACTTTGCCAGGGCAAAACAGTTGTTTTAACAGCCATTGATCAAATTGAAACTTTAGGCGTTCAATAGCTAATTTTTTGTTTTGTAGTTGCGAACGACTTTCATTAACCATCACCGTTATGCCAGAAGGCTTGTGGGTGGCTCTGACTGCCGATTCAACTTTGTTTACGTTTTGGCCACCTGGTCCACCAGAGCGCATGGTTTGAAAACTAATGTCGCGTTCATTCCAGTCAGCTAATTTTGATTTATCAAAGCACTGTATTCCGATAAACCAATTTTTCCGCTTATGAAATTTTCTAAAAGGACTTTGACAAATCCACAGTAAAACTCCATTCCAGGTATTGCAAAATGATTTAGCATTTTTTCCGGTAATCATAACCGTAGCAGAAAGTAAAGTTCTGTTTTCTGTTCCCGGTATTCTTTCTATAACAATTGCTTGCAACTTATTTTCATCAGCTGCTGACAAAAGTTCTTTTAATGCTAATGCAACCGCCATACAGCATTCTGCCGGACCTTTACCTGAAGTGATATGTATAATATAATTTTCCATTTTGTTTTTTGTATTATGGCTCCGAGAGCCTCAGCCACCAGGTAATGGTAGCTGAGCTTGTTGGAGCTAACTTTTATTCATCCTAACAATTTTGGGAGTAAACGAACCTTCCACTTTAACCA
>CAZMHW010000360.1:0-3756 GCA_964566105.1 uncultured Akkermansia sp. | reverse complement strand
TAAGAAGAAGGATTTAGGTGAAATATTTCAGAAAAGTTTTGTTGACTTTGCATTACAACTTCGATATCCTTGTATGCCATCGAAGATTCTTCAACACTTCCGCCAATTAGCATTGTTTTATTCTCGGCGAGATTAGCATTCATGTATGATTTTGTGATACTTTCTCTGGCTTCTGTTCTAGACATCTTTCTTCCAGCTCCATGAGAAGCGGAATTTAAGGACCCTTCCAAACCTAAGCCACTAACAATGTATCCTTTACTGGTCATGCTTCCTGGTATAATACCTAACTCTCCTTTAGCAGCCGGTGTTGCACCTTTGCGGTGAACTATCAATTCTTGCCCGTCATGTATTTCCTTCCATGCAAAGTTGTGATGATTCTCTACTTTGCAAATGGCTTCTAAACCCATCACACGTTCAAGGTTCTTATGAATTACGTCGTGACATGCCTTTGCATAATCACCTGCTAAGTTCATCGACAACCAATATTCCTGTCCCGCTTCATCATCTAAGTTTAACCAGGCCATAGATTGTAACTCTCTTGGTAGCTTGCACTTTTGAGTAGCAATTTTGGTATAGGTAGCTGCGATGGCTGCGCCCATTCCTCTTGAACCGCTATGAGATAATAAACCAATGTAGTTTCCGGGAGCAAGATTTAAATTGTTATCCGAATGAATGTCAACAGTACCAAATTCTACGAAATGATTTCCAGTACCTGATGAGCCTAATTGGTACCAAGCCTTACCATGAAGTCGTTTTAATAACTCAGTAGATTGAAATTCCGGTCTCTCCAACACCTCATGGTCTACGTCAAAATCTAATGTACCATCATTCCCAAAATGGGTGTATCTTCTTAATGCCTTTTGCAAATCATACTCTTTCTTTTGAATATAATTTTCAGGCAAAGCATAAATACTTAATGCCATTCTGCAACCAATATCTAAACCAACACCAAACGGAATAACTGCATTATTAGAGGCTAAAACTCCGCCAATCGGCAAACCATATCCATGGTGTGCATCTGGCATTAATGCTCCTTTAACCGAGATAGGAAGTTTCATTGCAGCTTCCATTTGTAAAATTGCATTTTGTGAAATGTGTCGTTGACCATAAATACTAAAATCACCACTATGCTTAAGCATATGTACTTCATAGTCTGTTTTAATTTTTGGTTTTCCAGCAATGGCTCTGGCTAAAGAACTTAAGTGCTCGTGCTCCACATATTGTTCAGGATTTAAAAGAACGTTTTTTATTATTTCTAATTTTTCTTCCATCGAAACATGTTTATAATGTTTCGTCATGATATTTATAGCCACACTTTTGGCTATATCAGAAGGAAAATCAACCTTGCGAAGGTGTTTTCCCTTCATGCGATTCTTTCCCATGATAATTTGTTTTTTATGGACAATACTTTCCCAGGTCGATATAATCGACTTTTTTAATGCAATGACAAATTCATTACATGCAAATCATGTCCATGATTTTTAAATAAATAATTTTTTAAGATTTCCGGATTTTTTCTGACTCCCCAGAATTTTACTTGCTACACAATTTTTTTGAATGGATGACAAATAAAAAACCCGGCATTAAACCGGGCTGAATATATTGATATTAGTAGCTTTCCGGCTTAAGGTTTCGTATGTAAATTTCCTACTAACATGTTTTCTAATTCTTTTTTTTGGTTGTTATTTTTATTATTTCTGATGCAAATGTAATTCAAAAAATGCAATTGTCAAGAACTATTTTCATTTTTTGTAAAAATAGTTTCATACTTATGTGAAATAGGCGTCCTGAAACATCTATAAATAAAGGATTTTAAGAGCTTAATTAAAATGAATATAAATTGATCAAAGGGCAAAAAGGCAAATAGAGTTTTTTTACTGAGCTATCTTGGTTTTAATAAGAGCAGGATTTGAACCTACGACTTCCAAACATTTCTGTTTGACGCTCTACCGAAGTACCTCTATTTTACGGCACCTTTGAATTTCATTAATCTTCTCTACTTCCGTCATCAGCCATACGCACCATTTTAGGGGTAAATTTAGCAACAACGTCAACTAAATCTTTTTGCGAAGCCATAACGGTTTCTATGTTTTTATAAGCCATAGGAGCTTCATCTAAACCTGCACCAATTAATGTAACACCATTATCTTTCAACACTTGTCTCATTTCATCTTTGGAGATGTTTTTAATTGCTTGAGTTCTGCTCATTTGACGTCCAGCTCCATGTGATGCTGAATTAATCGCATTTACTTCTCCTTTTCCTCTTACCAGGAAACCTGGGGCAGTCATTGAACCCGGAATAATACCCATCACATCTTTCGATGCCGGAGTGGCACCCTTTCTATGTACAATCACTTCTTCGCCATTCCATGTTTCTTTCCAGGCAAAATTATGATGGTTCTCTACTTTAGCTAATACTTGACCGCCAATGGCTTTTGTTAAACGTTCATGTATCACCTCATGACATGCTGACGCATAATCACCTGCTAAATTCATTGCCATCCAGTATTCTTGTCCTTCAGCAGAATTCATATCCAGGTAAGCTAGATTTGCAGCTTCTTTAGGTAGTTTACAAACTTCTTTTGCCAACTTTGTATAATGTCCTGCTATGGTTGCACCAAATCCTCGTGAACCAGAATGAGTCAACAACGCTAAATATTTTCCTTTTTTGATATTTAATTTTTCATCATCGTTTTCAAATTCAATGATACCAAATTCAACAAAGTGATTTCCTCCACCTGAAGAACCTAGTTGTTCAAGGGCTTTTTGTTGCAAGTTTTTTACAAGTGGAGTCATGTTAAATTCCGATCTGTCTAAAATTCCATGCTCAGCTCTATATTTACCGTGCCATCCTGCACCTGCACCAAATTTAGTCCAAGCAATTAACTCTCGTTTGTATTTGCTCTCGTTTTCTAAAAAATGATTTTCAGGTATATCATAAATTGATAAAGCCATTCTACAACCAATATCTACGCCTACACCATAGGGAATTACAGCGTTTTTTGTAGCTAATACTCCACCTATTGGTAAACCATAACCTTGGTGCGCATCTGGCATTAAAGCTCCGGCAACAGTTACCGGTAATTTCATTGCCACTTCCATTTGGTTGATAGCTCCTTGCTCAATGTTTTCTGCACCAAAAACCGAATACGAATTTCCTATTTCTTTTAGCGCAATAGTCGGATCTTCATTTGGCTTTTCTATTAACTCTTGAGCAATAGACCCAAGAACTTCATCATCTAAAAAATTCTCTGGATATTGAACTACTTTAATTAAAATTGCCATTACTTTCTCTTTCTCTAACTCTGCATAATTTTGCTCTGCAACTTTAATAGCAGTACCTATTGCTTTTCCTTCAGGATTACCAAATTCTTTTAGTTCTGTTCCTGATATATTAATTTTTTTCATCTTTTTTGTTTTATAATGATACAAAATAAGTACCATACTGCGCAATCGAATTGCGCACATTAAAAATTATTTGTTAAAAATGGGCAATAAGTGAAAAAAGTTTTTGTTTTGCTTGACAGGCGAAGTAACTGTTTTCAACGACACCATATTTTTAAAAGGCAATTAACCAACATAGTATTTTACATATTAAAAGTACGAAGTAACTATGTTGTACGGCACTTTTGTCGGGAAGGCAGGACTCGAACCTGCAACCACAAGCTCCCAAAGCCTGTATTCTACCAATTGAAATACTTCCCGAAGTATTTATGGAAACTGTAGGACTCGAACCTACATCATCGGATTTTAAAG
>CAZMHW010000359.1:2851-4547 GCA_964566105.1 uncultured Akkermansia sp. | reverse complement strand
CCACCGTCCATATCCACCACCCGAATCAAATAACGTCCCCAGTTATTCTCGTGGACATTTACCTTCACACTTGCTTTCCCATTTTTAGTAGAGAAATTCTGCATCTGCACCGGTTTGTGGTATTCGTCTGTAGCATAATTTGCCAGATCACTGTCGTATTGATCCCACCACCAACGCCATTCGAGCTTGTACATTTCAAATTTCATATTTGGACGGGAAAGTGCATTGCCATTAGCATCTACAGTAGCAATTTCTATATCGTGATCCTTTCCTGTGTACAAAATACCACTGTTTTTTTCTCCTTCCGGAAGTTTGATACCTGCATAAACTGTGTAGGGCGAGTAATTAATACTGTAACGATCTACACTAAAAGCTCCACCTGGTTCAAATACCTGGGTATTAAAAGAAGCGCGTAACATACCCGGGGCGTTGGATTGTAAATTAATGTCCAAAGGGATGCTGGCATTTCCCTCCTCATTTACCTTGTCATCAAAAACGGTGACATTCTGCGCTTCAAAACGGGTAGTATTATCATCAAACACATAATCCGGATACTTTGGAAATTCGGTGGTGATGGGAGTTAAAGCCACATTCATTTTCACGGCAAGGTTCCGCGCCACAGCTCCTGTTAACCAATTGGTATGAAGTTTGATCGGGATTCCCGTGGCAGCCTTGAGTAGTTTGTCGTTTCCAAAATTGAGTTCGATCTTTAAACGATTCGGCATAATCGTTTCAATTCTGATGCTCTTATTGAAACGTACAGAACCGATTTTGACTTCTGCATTCCACAAACCTGTTGGAGCGTTTTTATCCGTTACCGTAGAAAAATTATAAAAACCATCTACACTCTTATTGAGCAATAAACGTTTGTACAATTGCCCTTGTGGGTTATACAAAGCAAAGGACACCGGGTGGTTTGCGGGTAAAGAAGCTTGTTTGTCTTCGAGAATAAAATTCAGGAAAAGAGAATCGCCCGGACGCCAGACACCACGCTCTCCGTATATAAACCCCTTTATACCTTTTTTAATGGCATTACCGGAAACATCGTACATACTCAAAGGCAAGGTAGCCCCATCGTCTAATCTCAGATAAGCAAACTGTTTATCATTTTTTGCAACAATAAAATAAGGTTTGCGTTCCGGTGAAATAATGGCCATTCCATCCGAATTGGTGGTGGCTTTCTGGATTAATTGTTTTTGATAATCGTACAGCTCCAGTGTTACGTTATTAAGTGGTTTCGTGGTAATAAGATCATTAGCGGCCACAAATAAACTACCATCGTTTCCTTTTTTGAGTGTTAGACCCAGATCGGAAGCCAAAATATTTTTGGAGACCGTGCGCTCTGAACGTATGTAATAATAGCCCTTACAAGGATCGTCGCGATCTTCCCAATTATATTCTTCGTCTTCATCGTAATAATAATTAGACGAATACTCGTTGTTATATCCGTTAAAATAAGAAACCTCTTCTTCCTCTGTTTCCTCCTTCACTTCTTCCATTTCAAACTTGTCATCCGTTGGATTTCCAAGACAAGGATATGTGGAATAAGCTTTACGAAATCCAAGACTAACGCGGTAAATGGCCCCAGGTTCTGATTTCATCAAAGCAGAAAGATCAAGTGAGAATTTTTTCCAGGTTCCAAAATCTGCAGGATTTGTTATTCCAAGAGAGATGCGTTTACTCACTATCTTTTTTC
>CAZMHW010000359.1:0-2820 GCA_964566105.1 uncultured Akkermansia sp. | reverse complement strand
GCGCCAATTGATAAGAACCATCCATTGAATTATTCTGCAAAAACTGCAGAACATTATTTTCATAGATCTTCACCACGGTTACATCTACGGCGCGAAGATTTACAGTTTCAAAAGGAAGGGACAAGCCGTTTGTTGAAGGAAGAATATTCCCATTGCCAGAAAAACGTACCTCAGGATTTACCTGACTAAATACAATGCTATGCTCGGAAGATTTTCCTAACTCTTTTCCCCGCGCATCTTTTACACCGGCATCAACTTTTAATATGTAAGTGCCTGTTTTTGTATTAACAGGATATACGAGCACCTGATTCTGATTGATAATATATTTAACCTCGTTTAATCCAACAATGCTAATCAAACCTTCCAATGATTTGTTCTGGTCTATTGGATTTGAAAAATTCAATAAGATATAAGGGTCACTTTCAGAGATCACTTTTGTATTGAGTAACACAAAGCTTTCTTTCACCGGCACAACAAATTGTGCACTGGCGGTGTAGCTTACACCAATTTCTTTTCCATCACAACTTAATAACAGACTACCATCTTTTGTGGAAGGACGTTCAATGCTGTCAATTAAGAATCGATGAGAGGTCCCGCTTTCATCGTGCACCCATTTGATGTTTATGTTTTTGTCATCGAGACTGGCGGTTAAGGTTTTTTCAAGGAGCGTTTTATCTGCCTTGTCAGCGGTGGAAACATTTCCGCTAAGACTGTAAAAACTAAAGTCGTTAGAATGGTAACATTTTAAATCGTTTGTCTGCAATTGTAAGGATTGCTGAACGGTTTGAAACTGGAATTCAAACTCCTGCAGACTTTTTTTAACTTCCACCAGCTTGTGCAAATAAAATGTAGCTCTGTACACTTGACCTCCTTTTAGTGGCTCTTTTGGCGTGAATTCCAATGTTTGCGCATCCTTCCAAACCGTTTGCCCTTCGATGGAAGGATCAAATGAAAAGTAATTTTCTTTCAAAGGAGTGTTTAATTCTGTTGTGCCGGCAAACTCCTTGCTTAATTTTATTTTGATAGTGGAATTGGACGAAACAAATCCTGACGTAAAAGAACTGATGTACGACGCAAACTCCGGATCAATTGAGTAGACCTGATTTTCGGAATGTTTCGAATTTTTTCCGGAATTGATTTTATAAATCACTAAGGCACTAATGACTACCACAGCCACACCAAGGGCTAAGTACTTTAATTTGGAAGACGACATATGAATGGAAATTTTGATTAAAAGTAGAGCTTTTATACGTTTTGAAAAGCAAAGTTGCTAACAGGTTTTCCGGCAGACAAACTACCGGGTATCAGGGTTACACCATTAGAGTTTTTTTAATCCTGAATCAGGAACTTGACCGATTTTTCACCACTTGTAATACAATAATAAACTCCTGGCATTAAGTGATCGCGAATGACCAAAGAACCCGATTCTAATTTTTGTTCCAGGATTAATAGTCCTTGCGAATTAATTATCTTGACGGTTTCACCGGCAGTTGCACTTATTGTGAATACCGTTGATGCGGGATTTGGATAAACAGTTAAACGATTATCTTCGTTACCGTATTTTCGCAAGTCAGTACAGGCCGAGACACTCACTGTAACCATGGCCGCGCCCACGCAGCCATTATTACCAGTACCCGTTACGCTATAATTAGTTGTAGAGGCGGGAGTTACCTGGATAACAGGAGTATTTATGCCCGGCACATTCCAGGTGTATGAATTTGCCCCCTGAGCACTCAGCAACACCGTCTGGCCGGAACAGATCGTATTTGAAGGGCCATTCACAAAGAGTACCGGGAGAGGCACGACAACTTGTGTAAAAGAAGCTGTACTGCTACATCCGCCTGCTGTTCCCGTAACTGTGTACACAGTAGTGGAAACAGGTGATATAGACAAAGAGTTGGATGTTTGCCCGCCAGACCAACTATAAGTGAGAGCTCCGGAAACATTTAATAACGCCGAATCACCCCTACAAATTAAGGAAGAAGAGGAGCTGATAGTTAATAATGGGGTGGGATTAACAAATTGTATAAAGTTGGCAGATGCACTACAGCTTCCTGCAGCACCGGTAACTGAATAGGTGGTTGTGGTAAGTGGTGAGACTACTAAGAAAGGTCCCGTTTGGCCTCCATTCCAGGTATATGTTGTAGCACCTGATGCAGTTAAGGTTACACTCTGACCGCTGCAAAGTGCCGCAGATGAACTCAAAACAGATAATGACATAGGTTGCACGGCTAATGTAAACACCCCCGCAATAGAGCAATTAGCGGTCCCGCTTCCCACCGCATAATAAACGGTAGTACTTGACGGCGATACTGCAATTGTACTCGTTTGAGCGCCGGTATTCCATAGGTAAGATCCCGCAGATCCACTTGCTGTTAGCGTTGCTGTGGCACCGGGACATAACGTACTATTACTGCTACTAACACTAATTGTGTTCGTAGAATTACAGCCACTAAGCCTCCATAACTCATTGGAAGAAATCCACTCCATACCTGAAAAAATCCAAAGTGAATAAGGATCACCCTGCCAATAAGTAGCAGAGGTGCGCCAGCCCGGTGTATTTGGTGCCGCAGGAATAAGTTGAGTACCATATACGCCGGTAGGCCAGGCCGTTGAAAAACTAAAAGGCGTACTGCTACCTTTCATCCAGGCCCATTGTCCGGTAGCAATGTCATAACACCACGTATCATTTAACCAATACATACCAACCAGACTTCCGTATTCACCTCCAAATACCCACAATTTATTATTGCTATCCATCCACATAACATGACCGTATCTTCCTGAAGGCACTGTTGTTGAGCTGAATACACCCTGTGT
>CAZMHW010000358.1:0-4552 GCA_964566105.1 uncultured Akkermansia sp. | reverse complement strand
CTTGGTGTACACCATGATACCAATGTTCTTTGGCTGCGGCCATCTATACACAGGCAGTTCCATAACAAAAAAAGAAGTTTCTTTTATTTTAACCACACGTTTTAAAACAGAGGCCGTGATAAGCGTTACAGCAAAGCCAAGCATATACAGCAGAAACAACACCAAACCTTTCGAATTAAAAATCCCCAGAAACTTACTATCCGGATAAAGCACTGCAATGATGAGTGTATATACCGGAAGCCTTGCGGAACAGCTGATGAGAGGTAAAATAAAAATAGTAATTAATCTTTCTTTTAAATTACTGATGGAACGCGTGGCCATGATGGAAGGTACAGCACAAGCTGTGCCGCTGATTAAAGGAATAACAGACTTGCCATTTAAGCCAAAACGACGCATAATCTTATCCATGATAAAACTCGCGCGTGCCATGTAGCCGGAGTCTTCCAAAAAACCAATAAATAAAAACAGAAAAGCAATTTGCGGCACAAACATTACCACACCGCTAACGCCCGCAATGATGCCGTTCACCAACAGATCATTCAATTGTCCTTTGGGTAAATTGTTTTTGACCAGATCCCCCAGATACAAAAAAGCACTTTCGATCCAGTTCATAGGTGTTTCGGAAATGAAAAAAATAAACTGGAATACCAAAAAAAGTACACCTAGCAAAACCACATAGCCAAACACTTTATGTGTAGTTACGGCATCAATTTTGGAAGTTATTTCCTTACGCGATAACTGTGCAGGGCTCTTAATGTACTTGGCCACCATGTAATTGATGGTGTTGTAACGGTAAATTTTATCGGCATTTTCTACCGTTTTCGAATTGGAAGGATCTGCCAGGGAAGAAATAATAAAGTCTCTGTAGGTTTTGTGTCCATCCAGGAATCCTCCGTGAAAATCATAAAAGAAACTCTCACTTACTTTTGCATTTGCAATGGCTTCCTTTAACCGGGGGAAGCCGATCTGTTTACGCGAATCCACAGGGACCACCTCCACGCCGAGCGTTTGTTGCAGTCCCTTGAGATCAATCGCTATTTGCTGACTCTCCGCTTCGTCAATCATGCTGAGAGCCACCACTGTTCTGAACTTGAGATCTATTAATTGCGTAGCGAGTAATAAATTACGTTTGAGATTCGTCGCATCTGCCACAATCACAACTACGTCAATATTTTCGTTGGGATCCAATAATGTTTTACAGGCAATTTCCTCGTCACCCGACTTTGGAAACAAACTATAGATGCCCGGAAGATCGATCACTGAAAGTGAAAATTTTTGTCCGTTGTATGCGAAGGATGTTTGCCCCTCGAGTCTGTCTACGGTAACTCCCGCGTAATTTCCCGTTTTTTGTTTTAACCCTGTTAGCCCATTGAACAAACTGGATTTTCCGGCATTGGGATTTCCCAACAGGGCAATTTTTAAATGACTATGTAACTTGGAAGAAGGCAAAAATATCAGGCCACTAGTTCAATCATCACCGATGCTGCTTCCTCACGGCGCAGACTCAACTCATAACCGGCGATGTTTATTGCCAGCGGGCCGCCAAAAGGCGCTGTTTTAGAAAGCACGATAGATTCGCCGGGCATACAACCCATTTCAATTAACTTGGAGCTCAGAGCTTCGTTGGTGAAGGATTTCACAAAGGCTTTTTGTCCTTTTTTAAGATCTGCAAGAGATAACATAAAATTAATTAACTATAAAATTACATATTTTGAGCGCATCGGACGATACCATAAATAGGGTATTTGAATTTGCCAAAATATGCCAAAAATTTCAGGATAAATGTAAATTTGTGAAAAAAGCACCTAAAAGGCCCGCAATTATGCTAAAAACGGCAGTCTTTAAGTATGAAAATATCACCTTTTCCGATAGTGGTAAAGGCAGGGTAGTCGTACTCCTGCATGGGTTTTTAGGTTCCCACGCCATCTGGAAAAGTACCGTGAACAACCTCTCCAAATCGTACCGGGTGATTGCCATAGACCTGCCGGGTCACGGGAATAGTCCGTGTTTCGGGTACGCGCACAGTATGGAACTGATGGCTAAATGCGTTAAAGCTGTTCTGGATTCCCTGAAGCTAAAAAAATACGTCATTGTGGGTCATAGTATGGGTGGTTATGTGGGCCTGGCCTTTGCAGATCTTTTTCCCGATAATTTGAGGGGACTTTGTTTGTTTCACAGCACGGCTTATGCCGATAGTGAAGAAAAAAAACAGGACAGGCTACGCGCTATTAAACTTGTTAAAGCCAGCAAAACGGTGTACACCAAAAATACCATCCGTAATTTATTCGCCTCCAAAAATCTGAAATATTTAAAAGACGAAATAACCTTTGCCGCGGAAATTGCAAAACAAACTTCCAAACAAGGCATTGTGGCAGCATTGTATGGCATGCGTGACAGGCCGGGCAGAGACATTATTCTTGGTCTGGTAGAATACCCTATTATGATGGTAATTGGCGAATTGGATAACATCCTTCCGCACGAGCAGTTGCTCGAACAATCGCAGCTTATAAAAAACAAAAGCATTTTATACCTCGAACACGATGGGCATTTTGGTTTTCTGGAATCCCCCAAGCTCTGTAACAAAGAGCTGAGGAGGTTTTTGAGGAAGTGTTATTGAATATCCCGCAAGTCTGACACAGAGAGACAGAGGCACTACGTCCCAGAGCTTACAGTCAAACGACCGAATTTTTAATGAACGTAAATGACGTAGGTATTTTTATCCAAATTCGATTTTCCCTACTGTTCTAACAAGAAATTTTCAAAATGCAGAAGTGCAAGGCCACAGAAAATACCTTCTGTGACCCTGAGTCTCTGGTGACTCCGAGTCTATCTGTGCTAATTAGGCGTATAAAAATCCCATCTTGCCCTGCTGGTAATCCCGCATGGCTTCCAGTATTTCGGTTTGGGTATTCATTACAAAAGGACCATGTGTTACCAGGGGTTCATTTAAAGGCTCACCCGCCATGAGCAATAGTTTTGCATCTTCATTCGCCTCCAGCAATATTTCCCCTTCTGTATTTTTAAATACGATGAGTTGATGCTGGGCGGCAAAGCGTTCTTCGTTTATTCTCAACTGCCCTTCGAGTACATAAAAAGCTACGTTGTTTGAAGCTGGCAGCTGAATGGTATACTTGCTGCCAGCTTTCATGCGCAACATGGCTGTAAACACATCCGATTTGGCCGGACCTTTTTTTCCATCGTACATTCCTGACACCAATCTCAACTCTACTCCCTCTTTTTCTATCAATATTATTTCTTCTTTAGTGATGGGTTGGTAAGAAGGCGGGTCCATTTTTTTTGCCCTTGCAGCATTGATCCATAATTGAATGCCCTGGAGTCGGCCACCTTTCTCAGCAAAATCTTTTCCCACTTTTTCACTGTGAATAATTCCCCGGGCGGCGTTAATCCATTGTACTTCGTTATCGTGAATGGCCTGATCGTTACCCAATGAATCGGTATGATGCACAGAGCCTTCGTAAATAAACGTAATGGGAGAAAAGCCCCTGTGTGGATGGGGTGGCACATTAAAATCGTGTTCGCCGGGACCTTTGGTAAAATCAAAATGGTGTAACAAAATAAAAGGATCTACTTGTTCCAGTCCGTTTAACGGAAATGCCTGGCGTAAGCGGGTTGGCCCCATGGATACCTCAGGCGCCATAGAGCTGCTTTTTATTTCTCTGTAATTTTTCATGATTATCTTTTCTTTCTCCCTGCATTTTTGCACAGGTTTACGATCGTAAAAGTAATTAATGCGAAAGCCTTCGTCCAATAATGTAGATTAAGAACAAATGCCATCAAACGTTAAGAACGCGCGAATAGTTGGTAAACCACTACAATCGTTGCTTCACTGCTTCAAACAGAACAATACCCGTGGCCACAGACACATTTAAGGAAGCGATTTTACCTATCATCGGAATTTTTACCTGCATATCGCTCCGTTTCAGATATTCGTTGCTGATTCCGTTTTCCTCACTCCCCATGATAATCGCGGTAGGCTTGGTAAAATCGGCAGCATAAATCAGGTTATCCGTTTTTTCGTGACAAGCAATGATTTGTAAGCCCCCTTCTTTTAAAAATTCAATCGTGGTTTTAAGGTTGTCTTCGCGGCATACTTTTAATCGGTGCAAAGCACCTGCGCTGGTTTTAATAGCGTCGCCATTTATTTGGGCAGCTCCACGACTCGGAATAATAATGAAATCGACACCGGCACACTCAGCACCCCTTGCTATGGCGCCAAAATTACGCACATCGGTGATGCGGTCGAGAATAAGAACCAGAGGAACTTTTCCCTTTTCAAATACATTGGCCAACAGATCTTCCGCACTGTAATAGGTTATCTCCGTTAAATATGCCACCACACCCTGGTGGTTTTTATCAGTAATGCGTTTTAATTTTTCGGCCGGAACAATTTGAATAGGAACAGACTGCCCTTTTAAAGCAGTTCTTAATTGATGGTACAATTCATTGGACAATCCCTTATGAATATATATTTTTTCTATGTCTTTTCCGGCATCCATGGCTACAATAACCGCCCGTGTACCAAATATTAAGT
>CAZMHW010000357.1:0-4556 GCA_964566105.1 uncultured Akkermansia sp. | reverse complement strand
TCACTCACTTCAGAAAAATCATCCTCTACAAATTGTAAAAGATCGATGTTACTTAAAAGATACGCATCCATGTTGGTAGTGACAATTTTCTCCTTCTCTGACAGTTTCATCATGTCTATGCTCATAGGCATAAAATAAAGGGAGACCGCGTAACTCAACGCCGATACAATCATTAGGGGACTGATAAGTTCATAACCGCCCGTAATCTCGGCAATGATAAAGATACCGGTGAGGGGTGAATGAAATACTCCGCTGAGAATCCCGGCCATGGCCACTAAGGTAAAATTACTCACGGGCAAGGGAATGCCAAGATCGGTAATAACGGAAGAAAACAGAAAGCCTATAAATGCCCCTAAAAACAAGGAGGGGGCAAAATTGCCTCCGTTACCCCCACTTCCTACCGTAAATGCCGTTGCCACAGGTTTTAATAAGATAACGCAAAGTAAAAGCAGGTATATCACCGGTTTTGAAAAAAGTTCCAGTGGCACCACCGAGTTTTTAAACACCGCTTCCACATTTATGTTCGACAATAATTTAATGCTGGCGTAACCTTCACCAAATAAAGGAGGCAGAAGGCAAATGAGTACAAATAGTCCCAGACCACCAACCATCACTTTCATTTTTTTTGTATCAAAACGCTTAAAATACTTTTCAGTGGCCATAAACATTTTAGAGTAATAATAAGATCCTATTCCACAGACCAATCCAAGCATCAGATAAAAAGGTACATTACGGTAATCGAAGGGTTCACGCAAATGAAAATTAAGTAATACCTCTTCCTGTAAAATAACCTTTGAACAAAGAGCTCCCGAAGCAGCCGCTATCAGTATAGGAATAAATGCCGTAATATTGGCTTCCACCACGAGTACTTCCAGTGCAAACAATACTCCCGCAATCGGTGTGTTAAACGCACCGGCTATTCCCGCCGCCGCACCGCAGGCTAAGAGTAAGGTACGTTCTTTATAACTTAATTTATAGATGCGCCCGAAATTAGACCCAATTGCCGCACCGGTGGTTACAATGGGAGATTCCAGACCTGATGAGCCCCCGAAGCCAACAGTAAGGGCACTTGTAACGATATGACTGTAAGTTTGATCTTTGGGCAGGATACTCGATTTCTTGGCTATCGCATGAAGAATGTTAGAAATGCCCTTCCCCAGTTTGTTTCCATTGATGTAGTGAATAAATAACACACACAAAGCAATTCCCACCACCGGAAACATCGCAATAAATACCTGCCGGTTGTTGGAGAGAAATTCAATGTTTTTGAGCAAAAAATGTACGAACAGTTTGAGCAAAACAGCGCCCAGGCCGGCGGTAAGCCCTATCAATATGGCACTGAAAATAACAAACTGCTTGGGATTCAGTTTGTGTTGCAGCCAGATGATAAACCGGTTAGCACGAAATATAAGAGAGAGGAGAAATTTCATTGCCTTTAAAAATACGATTTTAAGGCATAGAAAACACTTTTATCCTTCCAATTTTTACCCCGGAATCACTTCCTGATAAATTTTACAATCGCAAAAAACTCTCAGATTATTATACATTACAATAAGTGACTCATTGTAACTTATCATGCGTATAATTCCGATTTTTTGATTTTCAGGCAGCCTTAATTTTAGCAATGTTGAGTTTATTCATTGGCATTACCACTGCCATGATGCGTTGCGCTCTTGCCGGATCTGACATGAGTTGTCCCATTTCCGAAGGAACGATTTGCCAGGAGAACCCGAATTTATCCTTCAACCAACCGCATCTACTTTCGCTTCCACCGCCTTCAATTAATTTTTCCCAATAATAATCTATTTCTTCCTGTGTATCACATTCCACTACAAGCGAAACAGCTTCATCAAATTTAAAATGCGGCCCACCATTTAATCCCATAAGCTTAGATCCGTTTATTTCAAAAGTCACTACCATGGGATTTACATGGGTAATTTTTGAATTCTTAAAAACGCTGCAGTAAAAATCCGCAGCCTCTTTGGCCTGTCCGTCAAACCAAAGACACGTGATTAATGGTTTTGTCATGTTCTTTGTTGCTTAATTTGTATTACAAGTTTAAGAAATGTACACTACTAAAAGCATGACAAAAGTCGACATTTTCAGGGGGCAAATGCGACGCGCCTTTAGTTCTTACTTTTTTCCGATCGCTTTTTTCGCAGGTAAGCAAAATAGACTTCGTTGGAGCCAATCATCTTTACATCAAAGTTCATCACTTCCCAATCTTTATCCTGCCATTCTTTTACTTTTGCAATTAACGGATTTGCATTGTAGCCGGAAGGATTAAATCTTGGATCTATTCTTTCCTTTCTAAATTCCTCACCATTTATTGAGGAACCGATAATGCCATTTAAACTCGTGTATTCAATGATAATAAAATCGTATTTATCCTGAGCACTTACCAGATGCGACAAACAGATCAATAAGGTTAAAAGGAAAGTATGCGTTGTTTTCATGGGTTTTATTTGGGTTAAAAATACAAAGTGAAATTACTTAAATTTCAACACTACTAAAAGTACCGGCCGATAAAGTCGCAAAGTAGCTTTCCGGAATCTTAACTTATTGTTTCGAGATACATCTGAATCAGGTCGACGTATTGTCCATCTGTTTGTTTAACTGCTTTTACATGCCGTCCTTCTTCCACAAAACCCAAACGTTTATAGAGCCTAATGGCATGCTGATTGGTAGCCATCACATTTAAAAAAACTTTTTCCACCTGTGTATTTGTTTTTGCCCAAACAAGCAGATTTTCAATCAACATCCGTCCAATTCCTCTTCCCTGATAATCAGGATGAACACTGACACCAAACTCGCCTGTGTGCGCTGCCTTTTTTCTTGGCCTGGTGGCAAAATCCAATAAACCAATCACTTTACCGTCTGCTTCTGCAATTAAAATAAAAGTACAGGGTTCTGTCTGAGGACGATTGATCCACTTTTTTTCTTCTTCCAGAGTGATGGTATATTCCTCAAGAGTAGTTAATACCTGATCGGTAGAGGCAAATAAAACCCGCGCAAAGTCCATAATGGCCTGCGCATCCTCTTCTTTCGGGGCACGGGTGGTATAAGTTATGTGATTAGGGTTAGAAAACACTTTAATTGAAATAACTTGAGTTCGAGGGTCAGGTTTATTTTACAAGTCCCTGGTTAATGATCTCTTTTAAAACAGGGAGTTCTACTTCTTCCAGTTTATTTACATACAAACAGCCTTTGCCGGTTTTGTGTTTTCCTAATTTTTTAAGAAGTGCTTGTTGCTTTTCTACCGCACCGGGAATGTAAAGGGCGAAGTTTTGTTTACGTGGTGAAAAGCCCATCACAAACCAATCCAGTTCACGTCCACTTTCATATTTCAACACACGGTCTCCAAAACCTATGATGTCGCTACCCCACATTTTGCCTTTGGCTTTGGTGGCTTTTTCCATCAAGGCCATTATGGCGAAGGCATCTTTTTGTTTTTGAGGTTCAGCAATTTTTTTCAGGAAAGCTTCCACACTCAGTTCTGTTTTTTTTGTTTTTAATTCTGCCATCTTCGTAACTTAAAAAAATTTAGCACTATCGAAGATAAATCTTTTTGCTAAAAGTTTGTCAAAATTATTTAGACGGGTGCTTTACTTCTCTTCATGGTTCGTTACTTTTTGAAGCGTTTGTTTTGGTGAAAATCCGTCTTAAAGAGAAAAAGAAATTACCATGAGTAAGATTTATTGCAATTTTACTGTTGGTGAAAACACCAACAGGGGCTGGAAAGGATTTACGGGGCTCATTCCGATTCTTAAAACTTGTACCCTATATTGATTAAAATTCTTCCGGAGGGATGTATGGAGGGATATCCGCTGTCTGCAGTATCCATTGCTCCACTCCCAGTGTAGTTTGAAGGGACAGAAACACGTCTGGTATAAATCATTCCCCCTGCTCCAAGCAAAAAGTCGATAATCAAACGTTTTTTTATGTAAGTCTGGAAACCAGAAATTATTCCCCATCCATAATTCCGGTAGTTTTTTGTGATGTATGTAGATCCGTCGCTTCCATAAGAATAAAGATCTAAATCTGTCCTATGCTGATATCTCGCATAGACGCCTGCATAAAAACCGTCAAAGTTCTTTTTCCTGTTCAGGAAGAATTTATATTCCGGCGTAAGGAACCACGATGTTGATTTAAAACGCCGCGATTTATCAATTGTTCCCGTAATCTGAAAACTATGTCTGCCTGAAAAACCCTTTTCAACTGTTATCGACCCAATATATTCTACCGAAAAAGCGTTAAAAGCAAGTAGAACAGGATTCGTTTTAATTGCAAATAAACTGTTCCTTTTGGTCGTATCCCTTTGACCGAAAACCGAAGTAAAAAACAGAAGCAGAATAGAACTAATTATTACTTTTTTTGACATCACAGATAAGGTCATTTTTATTTTTTAATACCATTGAATTACTCAACATTTTGCGCAAGACAAAAAAATTGTCGATTAACCGCAAATACATGCCAGCGATTGTTTGGGTGCATATCAAAGATAAAGAAAATTCACACAGAAACTGCAGGAAAAATAGTAACAACAAGAAATTTAA
>CAZMHW010000356.1:1851-4559 GCA_964566105.1 uncultured Akkermansia sp. | reverse complement strand
GGATTTACCACTTCCGGATCTTTGGTTTCAGGTTGTTTGACCTCAGGCTTTTCTTCTGTTACATTCGTATTAGCAATCTGGGAAGTCTGAAAGGCTACTGTTTCCACAGGTACCTTGTATTTTTTACTTTGATTATCTTCCAAATAGGAGTATTCTCCACCGAGCATAACCGGGCTGGACGTGTTTCCACTTATGGTGTAAGAGATTTCAAGTTCTTCTTTGTCAGGAACATTTACCCAGACAAATTTTATTTTTCCGTCAGCCATTGAAAATGAACCTCCGTCGGTTTTAGCGGCCTTTACTATAATTCCGTTCGGAATATCGTCGCTAAATCTTGCAAACCCTTTAGTGCCATCTTTCTTTATTTTAAGCGTAATTAAAAATTCATTATCTACTCAACCTGCTGAAATAACACGGGTTACCGAAATAAGTCCCGGTGGTTAATTTGACGCGACAGTAGGTGTAGCGGCCGGTGGGGTTTGAGTAGAGTCCCCAGTAGGAGTTTCTGTTTTTGCAGCAACCGGGGCGTTAATATCTGAGCCTACCGGTAAAACGTTAACCTCTGCCGGGGTCATTTCAACGACCTGTTTCACATTATTTTCTACATAAGAATATTTTGCATTGATCGTTTTTTGCCCCAATGTGGTCTCATTCACAAGTAAAGTCACTTTTACAGTGATTTCACTTTCCGTTGGAAGAGCAGCCCATACCCATTTGGCGATGGTACCATTGTAATTGTAATTTGCACCTTTGTCTTCGCTTTCTTTCACAGTAATACCTTCAGGCAGCTCTAACTGCAGCTTCGCGAAACCATTCATGCCTCCCTTATTGATTTTAAGTTCAATAGCAACTTCCTGCCCTGCTACCATGTTGGCTGGAATATTACTGGTAATGGTAATTCCGTTGTCACTGCTAAACAAGCCGAAAACAAACAAAACCAGTGAGTTGATTACAATAAATAAGTATTTAATCATGGCTCTAAAATACCCTTATTAAGTGCTTTGTTTTTAAATGAGGTAATTGTTTTAGTAACACGTATTTGTTAACTTCTATAAAGAGGATGTTCGTCCTCCGTCTACCGGCAAATTAATTCCGTTGATGTAGGCTGCGGCCGGAGAAACAAGAAATGCCACGGCATTGGCCACTTCTGCAGGATCAGCAAAACGTCCTAATGGAATCTCATGAAGCATCTCTCTCTTAACCTCGTCGTTATTGACGTTTGTTTTCAGCGCTTTATTTTCAATTATGGAAGATAAACGTTGAGTAGCCGTTGCTCCCGGAAGGACATTGTTGACAGTAATTCCAAACTTGCCCAATTCATTTGCCAGGGTTTTTGCCCAGTTGCCAACGGCGGCGCGAATGGTGTTACTCACTCCTAAATTAGGAAGGGCTTGTTTCACAGAAGTGGAAATAATATTTACGATCCTGCCGTAACCACTGTTTTTCATCCCCTCAACACAAGCTTGAACCAGAATGTGATTACATATTAAGTGGTTATTAAAGGCTGAGAGGAATTCTTCAGGTCTTGCCTGCGTAATAGGTCCTGCCGGTGGGCCACCCGTGTTATTTACAAGTATATTCACCGGTCCTGTGCGTTGTATAAACTGTTCAACCAGCTCTTTTAATTGAGTTGGATTTGAAAAATCGACGCAGAGATATGAATGCAGCTGCGAACCATTGTTGGCCAGTTCGCTTTTAGTCTGTTTTAAACTTTGTTCATTTCTTGCAATGAGTGTAACATCTGCTCCAAGCTGAGCTAATTCAAGAGCCACAGCTTTTCCAATTCCCTGGGTACTTCCGCAGACAATGACGCGTTTATTATGGAGATCGAGATTCATATATGAGTGTAAATTATATTATTATATGTAGTTTTAGTATGAGTCGGCTTTTAACTGCTCTTTTACCAGGTCAGCCTCAAAGCCCCGTGAAATGAGATAGTTTAAGGTAATGTAGAATCTCTTTTGATCCTGCGCTCTACCTTGTGATTTCATTTTTCTTTCAATTAGTTTTAGAATAGTATTTCTGTAATCTTCTTCATCTATTGCCTTCAAAGCCTTGTTTATATTTGGTTCCGAGACTTTATGTTTTCTAAGTTCCATTCTTATTTTATTCTTACCCCATTGTTTTATTCTAAATTTTCCACCGGCAAAAGCCAAAGCAAAACGTTCTTCATTCAGAAAATTTTCCTGAATCAGATCCGTTATAATCCCTTCCACTTCTTCAGAATACAAGCCAAAACCATAGAGTTTTTGCCGTGTTTCGTGATGAGATCGTTCCTGGTAGGCACACCAGTTCCTTATTTTTTGTCCTGCAATTTCGGGAGAAAGCTTTATTTCACTTACTTTGTAGTCCATAAAATACAAAAGCAAAGAAACTGTCTAAATTTCATACTATATCGCTTTCCAAATAAAGTCTTACAAAGCCCAATTTCATTGGGAAATATGGGATGTTGATTTTTGTCCATTTAGGTAAAATTAGTCATTTTTAGGTTAATTCTGTTACCCGTTTGTTACCTCAAAACATCTCAGGAATTACACGAACGTTCACGAACCAAAAAGCAAAGAGCATTCTTAATGACCTTTGTAGATGGGGAGTTATTAACCATTAAAAACATTATTTTATGAGTGTGAAATTAAGAGAAAAACAGTTAAAAAACGGGCAAATATCTTTTTATTTGGATATTTATCACAACAAGACCCGTTGGTATG
>CAZMHW010000356.1:0-1841 GCA_964566105.1 uncultured Akkermansia sp. | reverse complement strand
TATTTTTAAAAAAAAAACACCTTTTTTTATTTTTTTTTATAAATTCAAAAAAAAAAAACCCCACCTTTTTTTAAAAAAAAAAAAAAAAAACGACTGGCTCAGGAAATAAGAGCCAAAAGAGAACATGAGTTAATTATTGAAGATAACGGGCTGCAAGATAGAAAGAAAAAACTGGGTTGTTTTGTTGCTTATTTTGAAGAGTATGTTGGAAGTAAGAACTTTAACGGTTGTTATGCGGGTGCATTGTCACGATTAAAAAAATTTGCGGGTAAACAACCCGTTCCCTTTGCAAAATTAAGTGCTGACTGGATGAAACAGCTAGAAAGGGACTTTTTAAGTCACGTAAGCAACAATACCGCTTTGAGATACTTAAATGTAATAAATGGCGCTTTAAATGAAGCTGTAAGAACAAAAATTCTTAATAGAAACCCCTGGCATGATGTCCCACATCATCAAAGAATGAGAATGCAGGATGTGTTTAGGAACGCTTTTACCACCGAGCAATTGCAACATTTAGCCAATACCCCTGCTAAAATTGACAAACAAATAAGACAAGCCTATTTTTTTTCCTGCTTTTCAGGCTTGCGCTGGAGTGACGTAAACCCTTTGCGCTGGGATGAAATTATCATCAAAGAACTAGAAGGAGAAACCCATTACTACCTGTATTTTGAACAGGAAAAAACAGAAGGAATAGAATATCTGCCACTTTCGGATAATGCCATTGACATTCTGAAAGAAAGGCAAATAGAAGCTCTATTAGAAACCAAAAGCCCCTACGTATTTCCAAGAATAAAGGAAGTAGAAGGAACCCGAAAAAGACACCAATGGGTTTTAAGATGCTTAAAAGTATGGGCAAAGGCAGCAGGTATAAGTAAGGAAAAACTGCACTTTCATAGTGGCAGGCATACCTTTGCTACCAATGTACTGGATAGTAGTGCAGAAGGCGATCTTTACACCGTATCGAAATTGTTGGGGCACAAAGATATCAGTTCCACCCAAATTTATGCCAAAGTTCGGGACAAACGCAAGCAGGCCGCCGTAAAAGCACTCCCAAAAATTGATTTTAGTATGAATATACCCACAAAGCCTGATACGAATTTAAAATGCCCTAAGGAAAAAAACAGAAAACAGAAGCAGAAATGAAAGAAACATAACAGGCAAAAAACAAAAGCCCCTAATTTTTGAAATAAACAACCGGGGCTTTTTTCTTTCAATTCTTTATGAAATTGAACTGTAATTTTAATAGGGTCTGGCTTGTTAAATAATACCCCTGCGGTCGGAATCTAAATCATAACCTTTATCTGAATTACCATTCCGATCAGTATTACCCTTGTCAGGATTTTTTAAACGGTTCACGGATTCATTCACAAAATCAGCAGTTTTAAAAGAAATCCCTTTAGCCTTAAATCTGTTCTTTGTGGTTTCGGCAGTGTAATTTTTTACATTCACCACCACATCGCAAATATGTTTTTTTTCATTTGCCCCTAATAATTCTCCTTTTTTATTATTCTGGTCAATACACACAAAGGCTGTGTTTTTATACCGTTCAAAAATCATCTTTAGCTTTTGAGCATCAATCTCCATATCATGCAAGCTATCAAAAACCACAAAATGAAATTCATTAACTCCTACTTCTTTTAAAAATTCTTCTCCTGTCCTCACATCGAGAATATACAAATTAGCAACCTCGGCTTTACAGGCAATAAGTTTATCGTGAAAGGTTTTATTGACCCCCTCTTCTCCACTCACATACAACACCCTTCCAAAATTTTTGGCAAGGTAGCGTGCAAACCAAAGGCAATAGGTAGATTTGCCTTCCCCGGAATTGCCATGAATAAGGA
>CAZMHW010000355.1:0-4569 GCA_964566105.1 uncultured Akkermansia sp. | reverse complement strand
AAACCATTGAGATTCCCAATGCGGGGGTTTTACAGGTAAAGTGTCTCGAAGCCGGGGACGGCAGTATCTTATTGAAACGTAATGGCCGGCTCGAATGGGTATGTAACTTAAGCACACAAACGCTACAGACTTATTACCTGCAACCCGGCAATTATGTAGGGGTGTGGCGGGCCAAAACCCTAAGGGGCAGTATCTATACGGTGGAAAAGAAATTTACCATCACTTCCGACAACCAGACTACTATTGAGTTCTTCAAATAACACGGGCTGTCATTCCTATGCCTTTCAATTTTTAGGCTAACCTAAACTTTTTTTTTGATTTATAAAAAATTTGTACCTTTGTGGTATGGAAATTTCCCTGACCGAAGAAAATTACATCAAGGCGATCTTTTCGATCAATACCAATAACGAAGGCTCAGGGGCCAGTACCAACGAACTGTCGGAACTCTTAAATAACAAAGCCGGTTCGGTAACCGATATGCTCAAGCGCTTGTCGGAGAAAAAACTGATCCACTACCAAAAATACAAGGGCGTGTTTTTGAGTAGTAAAGGCGAAAAAATGGCCCTGGACATTGTTCGTAAACATCGCCTTTGGGAGGTTTTTCTCACGGAAAAATTAAACTTCAAGTGGGACGAAGTGCATGACATTGCAGAGCAACTCGAACACATTAAGAGCGAAGAACTCATCCACCGCCTTGATGATTTTTTAGGCAACCCACGTTTCGACCCACACGGCGATCCCATTCCCGATTCAAAAGGACACATAAATAACCTGAGAGCCAAACCACTTAATCAGTTTAAGGCCAAAGGAAGCTTTGTGTTTATGGGCGTTTCCGAACACTCCCGGTCCTTTTTACAACACCTTACCGCTGTAGGATTAAAAATAGGTGATACCATTAAGGTGGAGGAACTGAATGAATTTGACAACTCGCGCAAAGTAAAAATAAACAAGGGATACAGCCAGTTTTTTAGTGAAAAAGTAAGCTCTCATTTATTGGTAGAATTAAAAAAATGAACAAGTCGTTAGAAGAAGTTAACGCCACTGTTAACACCAATACAGGTAGTAAATTCAGGAGACTCCTCGCCTTCTTTGGTCCTGCGTACATGATTAGTGTCGGGTATATGGATCCGGGGAACTGGGCAACAGACATTGCCGGTGGGAGTAAATTCGGATACAGCCTGTTGTGGGTACTGGTAATGAGTAACATCATTGCCCTGCTTTTACAGAGTCATTGCGTCAGGTTGGGTGTGGTTACCGGTAAAGACCTGGCCCAAACCTCCCGCGAAAATTATCCACCTTTTGTAAATGTCTTTTTATACATTCTCGCGGAAATAGCGATAGCTGCCTGCGATCTGGCGGAGGTTATCGGAATGGCGATTGGATTGCATTTATTATTCCCCGGAGTAAGTATTTTAATGGGGGTGTGTATTACTGTGTTCGACAGTTTTATTCTTTTATTTCTTCTCAATAAAGGTATTCGTAAACTGGAAGCGTTTATTATCAGTCTTGTTGCGCTTATTGGTCTTTCGTTTCTTATTCAGTTGTTAATTGCCAAACCTCATGTATCCGACATTGTCTCGGGCCTAAAACCATTTATTCAGAACGAAGAAGCCTTGTACATTGCTATTGGAATAATAGGCGCTACAGTTATGCCTCACAATCTTTACCTCCACAGTTCGCTTGTACAAACCCGCACGTTTAAACGCACACCTGTTGACATAAAAAAAGCTATTCGCTTTAATACCATCGACAGTGCCATTGCGCTGAACCTGGCCTTATTTGTGAATGCCGCCATACTTATTTTATCGGCAACCACTTTTTTTAAAACAGGCAATCACGATGTGGTTGAAATTCAGGATGCGCATCAACTCCTCGCACCTATTCTGGGAAGTGCCCTCGCTCCTATTCTCTTCGCTGTGGCGTTGATTGCCGCCGGACAAAGTTCTACCATTACCGGTACACTTGCCGGACAAGTAGTGATGGAGGGATATTTGAATCTGCGTCTGCAACCCTGGATCAGACGCTTGCTGACACGACTGATTGCCATTGTGCCGGCACTTATTACCATTGTGGTTCTGGGTGAAAGCGCCACCGGAAAATTACTCATCTTCAGCCAGGTGATTCTCAGTTTACAATTAGGCTTCGCAATCATCCCCCTCATTCATTTTGTAAGTGATAAAAGCAAGATGGGCGAATTTGTTATTCCGGCCTGGCAAAAGATCGCTTCCTGGATCGCCGCCATTACCATTATTATTTTAAACATTAATCTGGTCTATAACGAAATTTCAGATCTCATCATCAACAGTTCCAGTCCCATTCTGGTGAGCTTTACCATCGTGCCACTGTGTGTATTTTGTTTTATCATGCTCATCTATATTCTCATCATTCCTTTTATTACCAAAGAAAGGCATGTCGCCCATAAAGGATTTCATGACGGATTCACGCCCCTTACCCTGGACTTCGACTCCAGATTCAACCGCATCGCCGTAACCGTAGATTTTGGCAGCAGCGACAACAAAGCCATTAATAAAGCTCTGCAGTTAGGCAATAAAGATTCTACGCTCATTTTGATTCACGTGCTTGAAAGTACCAACGCAATGGTATACGGGGAGGACGCCTTTGATCACGAACGGGAGGAAGACTATCAAAAACTCCTGCACTATCAGGAACAACTCGAACGCCAGAATATCCATACCGAAATTCAACTGGGTTTTGGAAATCCAAAAACCGCCATTCCCAAACTCATTTCAGAAAACAACTGCGACACCTTGGTGATGGGAACACATGGCCATAAAACCATAAAGGACATACTGCTGGGAACTACCATTGAAAGCGTAAGGCACGCCATTCAGATTCCGTTGGTATTAGTCTAGGAAATCTTAAAAACTGCGTCTATCAGTTTTTTTGCGTTGAGATGATTATTAAAGTTAATTACCAGTTGCTCGCGTTCTTTAATTAAATTCTCGGTAAAATCTTTGTGAAAATAATCGTTAATATTGGCTGCGAATTCGGTTGGTGTATCCGCCAGAATCATGGTCCTGTTGCCATGTAAACCTGTACCGGCGATCATGTTTGAATTACAGATTACGAATTTACCTTTAAAGAGCACATTCAGAAGTTTTAGCTTTAAACCGGTAGGTTGCGCGGTGTACAACACATGAATGTGCGCGTTCCGCACCAACTGGGTCATCTCTTCTTCGTTCGGGCTATTACGTAAACGGATGTGCGGATGTTTCTTTATTAAGTCGATTAAAAAAGGAGGAGGATTTAAACCTGCTATAACCACTTCGAAAGCAATGTCCGCAAAAACATGTTTGATTAACCAGGTGGCCGCCTCGTAGTTTTCAGAAACACTTAGGTTACCGTGGAACAAAATATAATCACTCTTATCCGTCTTAATGGTAAGTTCATAATTTGGGTGAAAACTCGGAAGATAGAGGGAAGGGACCGAAGGATATTTTTTTTGAAAATAAGCAGTGTCCTTTTGATTTACCGCCAGAATTAAATCAGCGTGTTTCAAAATAGACTCAAACCACCTCAGTTTAAAAGCCTCCAGAACCAGATATACTTTTTTTAATGCACGTTTTTCTGTTTTGGCAAGTTCCAGATAATAGTCGTGCTCTATGTTACTGTGCCGGTAGATTTTTTTCCGGTTCTTAAAACGGGGATCTTTGAGCAAATAACAGGTATGCAACACTTCAAATAAAATCGGGTAATCGTTGGAAAGTAAATTCTTTTCAAGTTCTGCCGACTGCCTTGATTTAACCGTGTAAGGCAAAAAAGACAGGTTGGCTAAAACACCCGTTTTGCGTTCGTAGTAATACACCTTTTCACAAAGTTGTTCCAGTTCTTTTGCCGGTTTTCTGCCGTAGGTAAAACAATGCAGGTGAATTTTTACACCGGACTTCCTGAGCCAATACAATTTATAATACACGTCTATTACCCCACCGTAGTTGGCAGGAAAAGGTACGTCGAAGGAAACTATATTTAAATCGTAACTCAATTCATCCAAAGATGACTATTTTTATTCGAAATAAAAACCATTTGAGTTAATTCCCGCTTTAAAGTTTGTTTTCTGATTTCCGGCAGGATCGTAAACGTAAATATTTGACCGTTGAGAATAATCCAGCGCATCCGCCGCGTAAATGCAATAATCATTTGGATTTATGCCCAGCCCATAAAAATTTTTGGTTCCTTTGGCAATAAAAACACCCGTCGGTAAAGCCCCTGATGCACATGGCATTCTGCAAATGCCATTGTTCAGGTAGTACAAAGTATCTTTTGTTTTATTCAGGCATAAATTACCCGGGAGTTCCGAGCTTCCAAAAGTAAACGTAGCTTCCACCGCGTTGGTAAGAGAATTGATCCTGCTAAGCCTTGCGCTAACAGCCGGAGGATTACCGGAACTTAAGACCCACACTTTGTCCTGTTTGTCTACTACAATTCCTGAAGCGTATGTTCCCACGTACACACTATCCACCAATTGATCGGTGCCGGGATTAATAATGTAAACATAATTTTTATCTGTGTTGGTAACAAAGACCTTGTTGTACACCAAAACCATGTATT
>CAZMHW010000354.1:0-4575 GCA_964566105.1 uncultured Akkermansia sp. | reverse complement strand
GCATTAATATCAGTGGAGGCGTTTATAATATTATATTTTCAAAAAACGGGTATCAGAGCGTCTATTACAATAACAATAACCCCATTGTATTAGCAAATTCCTCAAGTCTGACACCGGTAACCTTATTGTCCGGAAATGTGGTGGTGGTGAATGGGATAGTTTCAGGCAACTGGACAAATTCTAATATTTATGTAGTAAACAGTGACATAACAATCCCGGCGGGAAGCACTTTAGCCATACAGCCTGGGACAGTAATTAAATTTAATGGGGGCTATACATTAACGGCAAATGGCGCCTTACAATCAATAGGCACTGCCGCCAACCCTATTCTTTTTACTTCAAATAATTCCCAACCTGTGCCTGGTTCGTGGGTAGGCATTTCCATTAATTCAACTTCTTCCATACTGCAAAATTGTAAGATCGAATACGCATCGAAAGCAATAGAAATTCTCAATTCAAACCCGTCTATTTTACAAAATGAAATAATAAGATTTCTAGACTTTGGCATATACCTGAAAAATTCTACATCACTCATAAAAGAAAACACTATTCACGACTTTAATACTGTTTGGTATTCGCAAGGTATAACATCTGACAATAGCAATTGTACAATTGAATGCAATACCATTTTCGATGGAGCAAGAAGTGCTATCAGACCAAGTTCCCATTCACTTGTAAAGAACAACCTTATCCACCACATCCTTGAAACGTCAAGAGGTTATGGTATTGACTGCGGGTGGAATGTAACCTCGCGCGTGGAAAATAATATCATTCACGATTGTATTGTTGGCGTTCGAATTGGTGAGAATGTAACTCCTGTGCCAACGCCTACTTTGGTAAACAATACTATTTATTCAAACGCAAAAGGAATTTCTATGGAAGATTTTTACGCTACTCCATGTATAATTGGGAATATTGTCACGAGTAATACACTGGGTATCTGGCAAACTTCTAGTAATTCAGCTACCCCATCTAACGTGTCCTACAATTTGGTATGGAATAATTCCCAAGGCAATTTCAGTGGAGTGCAAATCCTGGCTCTTGGTCAAATGGTAAATACCAACTCAAATGGAGATCCTATCGACTCCTATTTTAATCTCTCACAAGATCCTCTTTTCGTCAATAATACTCCACCGTATTACTCATCAAACTCACCTTGTATAAACGCAGGAAAAAGCAGTTATTCTCAGAACATCGGCTGCGATCCCTCGCTTATGTGCACAGGCATGATTCTTGGGATTAAGGAAAACAAGTTGGCTTTAAAATATTCAGCGTTTCCAAATCCTTTTACTTCGTATATCACTATAACCGGTATAGACAAGGCAAAAGTAAAAACTGCAGGTTTTTATGACCTAGGTGGGAAATATTATGCCGCGATTCTCAATTGGGATTCAGAATCCGATGTTAGGATTAAGAAAGAAGATCTTGAAAAAGGAATTTATTTTTTAGAAATTACATTCGTCAACGCTTCAAAAGAATATCTTCGTGTAATAAAAGACTAAATTTAGTATGTTTCAATTTGGAATCATTGGTAAATCGCTTTCACATTCATTTTCTAAATCGTATTTCGAGAAAAAATTTCTGGACCTTGGCTTAAGGGAATACTCTTACGGACAATTTGAAATCCCGGACATTACTCGTTTAAGAACTATTCTTAAAGACAATCCGAATCTCAAGGGATTAAATGTCACTATTCCTTACAAGGAGCAGGTAGTTCCTTTTTTAGATGAGATAAATCCGGAAGCCGCAGAAATTGGCGCGGTAAACTGCATTAAAATTAAAAACGGACGACTTAGCGGTTACAATACCGACTTTTATGGATTCGCACAGAGCATCAAACCTTTTTTAGACACCAATCATCAACGTGCTTTAATACTGGGAACGGGGGGCGCGAGTAAAGCGGTTGCTTATGCCCTTAAAAAAATAGGCGTGGAAGTGTATTTTGTGACTTCTTCCTCCACTAAAAAAACAAACAACACTTTTTTTTACTCCGAGCTGAACGAATTAGTCATGAATGCCTTTAAACTCGTTGTGAATACCACTCCCCTGGGAACCTACCCTGATGTAAGCGCACACCCTGATATTCCTTACCAGTTTTTCACTCCACTACACCTGGCCTACGATCTCATTTACAATCCAGCTGAAACTTTTTTTTTAAGGCAAGCCAGGGAAAAAGGATCTATAGTGGTAAATGGCTTAAGTATGTTACAATTACAAGCTGAAAAAAGCTGGGAAATCTGGGAGGTAGCCAGGTAGTTCATCGCTCCTTATTGAGAGTGGTCCGACATTTTACATGAATCCTGTTCCTTTATGGAATTTTATTTACTTTGCGTCTTGTATTTAAGATGACAAGATCTCCTCTCATACTAACTCTTCTGGTTTTGCTTTTTTCACAAAAACCTTTATCGGGTCAAAACAAACAAATTGTGATCAAAGGCCAGGTAAAGGATGAAAAAAGTGGGGAGGCAATTGCAGAAGCCGGCATTAAACTGTCTGGCACGTTGTACGCACTAAAAACCGATAAAAACGGGCTCTTTGTACTACATGTTCCTGAAAAAGCTATTTACAGGCTGGTGTTTTCACATGTGTCTTATCAGGGATATTCCACCGAAATTAGGAGAAAAGACGAAGACACACTGAGCCTTAACATTACACTCCAGGTTAAATCCAATCTGCTTGACACCATTGCCATCCTCTCAAAACAGGTTCCCGAAACCTTAGTTGGAAAACCCAATTACAGTATTTATGATTTTGATTTTTACGAAGACAAATTATTGCTGTTAACCGCTGAGAAATCTCTTGACAAAGCACAGATTCAACTTTCCGACTATTCCGGTAAAATCTTTGCGTCCTTTGCACTGCCAAAATCCGCCGGTGAGGCTCAACGTTTTTTTCACGATTACGAAGGTTACACAGAAATCATTTGTAAGGATTCTATCTTTCGGATTGATGTGTGGAATAACAGTTTAGTGGTTAGTCCGATTAAACAAGCAGACTTTAACGCTTACTTAAAACCCGTGGCAGACAGTCTTCGCGGCAACTATTATTACAGTAACCAATGGGACAAATACCCTTCGTTTAATTATTACTTCCTGAAATCAAAAGACACCTTGAGTCACTTATTAAGTACCATTACCAACGAAGACCTGATGAAAATATACAATTTCGAATATTATTATCTTCCATCAGGACTGCAGCTTGAAGCCCGACGTATGGCAGACAGGTATAAAACAGATAAACACGTAATTGCCGCACTGATGAGCGGATTTACGCAAAGCATGTATTATGAGCCACTTTACGCACCGCTATTCGTAATTAAAGACACTATTTGCATCTTTAATCACCACAACGATTTTTTGTATCACTACAATCTGGAGAACAAATTCATAGACAGTGTCAGGATAAATTACCACCACCCTAAAAACTGGCGTGAATGGAAAAAACAGCTATTTGTGGACGAAACAGAAAATAAAGTGTACGCCTTTTTCAGTAAAGACGGTCACCATTATCTTAAGGAAATTAACTATCAAAATGGAAAGGAAATATTGACCTACAAATTACAGCACCACAGCGCTGAAAAAATAAAAATTAAAGATGGCTGGATCTATTACGTCTACAGACCTTTTGGAAGTACTCAGGAAAGATTTTTGTACCGCGAAAAAATTGAATGATCAGTCTTTTTTCTTGAGAATTTCGTCTGTAAAGTGAGCCTTGTGCTTTTCTTTCGAAAATTTATCGGCATTAAATTCCTTTGATTTATTTTTTGGAATAGAGAGCGATTTCCAGTTGTTGTCAGTGAGCATTTTTCCGATAAAAACAATCTGTCCCACATGATAAGGATAATGCGCCAGCTGGCGATTAATGGCTTCCATTACCGAGTGCCCCTGGTTGCGGATATAAATGATCTTTGTAAAATCTTCTTCTTTTAAACTGTTTAAAGTCTTTAACAAACAGTCCCAGCCTTCTTGCCACAGAGAAAGGAGCTGAGCTTTAGAAGTGATCTCTTGCTCAAATTCGGCATCCCGATCACGTGACTCCTTTTCTCCGTCGGTTGTTAAGAAATCCGTCCAGCGACTAAGCATATTGCCATGCAGGTGTTTTATAATCACAGCAATACTGTTACTGTCTTCATTGGATCTGAAGAACATTTTTTCTTCTGTTAACTGCTCAAAGGTTTTTTCGCCAAGTAATTTGTAATACTCAAATTGTTTTTTGGCACTTTCTAAATACTCAGAGTTCATGGATTATAATTAATAGTTACATAATAGATCAATCCCTATTTTTCAAGGCATTTTATTCGCCTTCCTTCACCTCTTCTCTTTTTCTCCAGGTACCATCCACCTCTTTCTTCTTTTTTTCGGCCTCGTCCCCGTTCTCACGCCTTCTGTATCCACCGTTCACGGCTTTCCAACTGCGGTAACATTCCATCACTTTCGAATACAACTCAACACCTTCATGTGTCGCGATAAAATAATCACTCACATAGTAGCAATATTTTCTAAAAGCTACGTAATCTATCCGATCATCGCCGGTTAAACGCACCAGAATCTCACGGCTCAATTTCTTCTGTACCTC
>CAZMHW010000353.1:0-4582 GCA_964566105.1 uncultured Akkermansia sp. | reverse complement strand
CATCGGAAGCTTTTATTTTAATTCAAAACTCCGCTCCCTCAAACAACAAAACGGTGAAGAAGTAAAATTGTCTCCAAAAGAGGCAGCCTTGCTTCATTTGTTGTGTCAAAATAAAAACCAGGTGCTCACGCGCGAGGTTGCCCTTACCCGGATCTGGAAAGAAGACAGCTATTTTACGGCCCGCAGCATGGATGTGTATATTGTAAAACTGCGTAAATACCTGGAAGCGGATAAAGGTTTAAGTATTGAGAACATTCATGGGAGTGGGTATTGTCTGCAATGCCGACAGTCCGGTGTTTAACCACAAAGATCACAAAGTTTTTCACGAAGGGCGCAAAGAAATGCTCTGCTTGCCTTTTAATCCGATGTTTAACCACTACGCTTGCGCCGAAGCTTACGCTTACGCCGAAGCTTTAGCGTAGGAGCACAGCGTAGGAGCAAAGCTCACAAAGTTTTTCACGAAGGACGCAAAGAAAGGATCTGAGCGCCCTTTAATCCGATGTTTAACCACTACGCTTGCGCCGAAGCTTACGCTTACGCCGAAGCTTTAGCGTAGGAGCACAGCGTAGGAGCAAAGTGCACAAAGTTTTTCACGAAGGGCGCAAAGAAAGGATCTGAGCGCCCTTTATCTGGGTTTTAACCACAAAGGTCACAAAGTTTTTCACGAAGGGCGCAAAGAAAGGATCTGAGTGCCCTTTATCTGTGTTTTAACCACTACGCTTGCGCCGAAGCTTTAGCGTAGGAGCAAAGGTCACAAAGTTTTTTACGAAGGACACAAAGCGGAAAGCCTTCCTTCCCTTAAAACAAAATTATTTTTCGGGAGCCTGTAACTTCTTTGAACGTATTTGCGTCTTACGCTTAAAATAAACAAAAGCCCATGAAGAATATCAAAACCATCATCGCCCTCATTACTCTGCTCATCTTATACTTTTCCGGCCTGCAGGCCGGCAACGGACCAGAAAGTCCCGCTTCTCAATTCAGCAAAAAAGTAAAAAGCAGTATTAAAACGCCTTCCGTGATCAGGGAAAAACACCTGTCACAAAAAGTAAAAGTGTATTTTTCTGTCAACGAAAAAGGAGAGGTTACCGAAGTGTTTGCTGACAGCAGCAGTAAAGAAGTTAAAAAAGACCTTGAAGAACAGTTCCTTCATTTTACATTTCCCGAATTAAAACCCCGTGGTATAAACAGCGTTGAAATCAATTTTGTAGTGTATTGAGAATTTGATAAAGCCTGACGAAAGGAGTTTTCAGGAAGAAGCACCGATAAACTAAAGACTAAAATTTTTATTAATTTAGAGTTCCGGTTTTAAATCATTCGACCCATGAAACTTTTCCCAAAAACAAAAATCTGGCTGTTCATTAGTATCCTCTTTGTTTACGCGGGTACTGTGTTCGCACAAAGCCCTGTGTGGGCCAAACAAATGCAAGGACCTTACGGAGTTACCGTTTTGTCTGTTGTGAGCGATCCCGCGGGCAACATGTATACCAGCTGTACCTTCGCGCAAAACATGACTATTGGTACGCAAACCATTGTAGGCGGTGGTTATACAGATATATGCATACTTAAAAACGATCCAACGGGAAGCCTTTTGTGGTATAAAGTAATCAGCGGAGGTTATTGGCATTATGGGAACTCTCTCTGCTGTGATCCTTCCGGAAATATTTACCTGGCAGGGCAGTATAGCGGCAACGCCCTTTTTGGCAATACTGTGCAGGCTTCTTATGGAGGCTTCGACAGCTTTGTTTTAAAAATGGATTCACAGGGAAACGTGGTATGGTCCAGGCACATGGGTGGTACGGGAAACGAAGCCGCTGTTTCGGTGGCTTGTGATGCAATCGGAAATGTATTTGTTTTTGGCACTTTCGAAAACGCTGCCGCCTTTGGAACAACAACACTTACTTCTGCCGGCTCTTCAGATCTTTTTGTAACGGAACTGGATGCTTCTAACGGTTCGGTACTTTGGGCAACCAGAATGGGCGGACCCTACGAAGATAACGCCGCGGCCATGAATTACAATGCTTCCGGAAATTTATACATCACCGGAAGTTTTTCCACCAGCGCTACATTTGGCAGTTCAAATTTTACCTCATTGGGAAACCTCGACATGTACCTGGCCTCGCTCTCGGTTGTTACCGGCAGTGTTCACTGGGCTCAACACATGGGAGGAACAGGCGCTGACATGGGCCAGGCGGTTACCAGCGACCCTTTGGGGAATGTGTATATGGCTGGGAGTTTTCAGGGGCAGATGAGTTATGGATTCACTATGCTTACTTCCTACGCCCTGAACAACAGCATTTGTTATTTTAAAAACAGCAGTCTGAGTGGGAGTCCGTTTTTTGTAAAAAGCCTCGATGGAAACGGACCCGATGCCAATGCTTATGCCATGCATTGTTCCAGCCAGGGAAAGATCTATCTTACCGGCTCATTTCAGGGATCGTTGGCCACCGGGGCAAGCACCTTAACTTCGGCCGGCTCCTCCGACGCTTTCCTTCTGGAAATGGATGGAACAGGTTCCATTAACTGGGCAGACAGAAAAGGATCCGTGTCTTCGGATGCGGCCCGCGCACTTTATACCGATGCCAACGGAAATATTTATACCGGAGGTTATTTTTCCGGGACGTTTGTATACGGACCTTCCACCCTTCTGTATCCTTCGGGAACAGCCGCTTTTATTGCCA
Source organism: uncultured Akkermansia sp. (assembly GCA_964566105.1). Classification (GTDB taxonomy): domain Bacteria; phylum Bacteroidota; class Bacteroidia; order B-17B0; family Aurantibacillaceae; genus Aurantibacillus. Next base: position 1,904 of record CAZMHW010000353.1, on the reverse strand, counting down.
GGTGGGGAACAACGCCAACGGCGCTTAAGGAAGAAGAAAAAGTAAGTCAATGGAGTTTTTTCCCAAATCCCTTTTCGCAGGAAGTGCACATTGCTTTAGATAAAGGAGAAGCAGGTCCTTTTATTCTGGAAATAAAAGATGTGCTCGGAAAGACTGTATATATAGGTAAAGATGTGCAGACCGATGCGACCTTAAATCTTGAAGAGTTGAGCATGGGTGTGTATGAAGCTGTTCTTAGCGGCCCCGATGCAAGGCAACGGGTGAAGAAGATCGTTAAACAATGATCGGCAGATAAATTTCACTGAAACTGTTTTTCGCTTACTAAAAATGTCCCTATGCCCTGGCAGATGTTTAGTTGACTCTATCCCCTGCGGTAAAAGGAAAAATCAAAGACATAGAAACAGAGGGGGATAGTAAAGCAATGTGCATAAAAGGACACAGAGTTATTTGAAGCTTTGCTTCAAATCCTATGTGAACTTTCTAAGCGTATGGTAGAATCTATGTAAGATCTATGTCCCTATGTTGTAAAATTGATCTGGGGTTTAACCACTACACTTGCGCCGAAGCTTCAGCGTAGGAGCAAAGCCCACAAAGTGTTTCACAAAGCGCACCAAGAAACCTCTGCTTCCTCTGCGGTTAAAAAAGATGCCCCTCTCTCTGCGCCCCTGCTTCTCTTTTTCTCTGTGTTGAAAAAAATAACGCAGCCGAAACCCTTTAAACACGGGCCTTTCCCCATAATTTTAACAAATACTATAATTCGTAGCAAGACTCTGCTATCTTTCCATATACTTTTGTAGAGGAGTTAGCAAGTTAGTAAAGAGTGAATAAGAAAGCAGGGAAAGAAAAGACAGGAACGGTAACTTCAAAATGAAATTGTAACTAATAAATAAGATATATCATGGCAAAGAAAAACGCAGAAGACTTAATGGAAATGGATGCCTCCTCAGGTAAAAAGACCGTTAATTCCGAAAAACTCAAAGCACTGCAATTAACTTTAGACAAACTGGAAAAAACATACGGTAAAGGCACCGTGATGAAATTAGGCGACAGCAAGATCGAGGCGATCGAAGCCATTTCAACCGGGTCTTTAGGACTGGACATTGCCCTGGGCATTGGTGGTTTACCAAAAGGACGTGTGGTAGAAATTTACGGACCGGAATCTTCCGGTAAGACTACCCTTGCTATTCACGCTATTGCCAATGTGCAGAAGACCGGTGGTATTGCTGCCTTTATAGATGCAGAACATGCTTTTGACCGTTTTTATGCCGAGAAATTAGGTGTGGACACCGGAAGTTTATTGATCTCACAACCGGACAACGGAGAACAAGCGCTGGAGATCGCGGATAATTTGATCCGGAGCGGCGCGGTAGATTTAGTAGTAGTCGATTCAGTAGCGGCCCTCACCCCAAAAGCCGAGATCGAAGGTGAAATGGGAGATAGCCGCATGGGTCTGCAAGCCCGTTTAATGAGTCAGGCTTTACGTAAATTAACCGGTACCATAAACAAAACAGGATGCTGCTGTATTTTCATCAATCAGTTGCGTGAAAAAATCGGGATCATGTTTGGAAATCCGGAAACCACTACCGGCGGTAATGCGTTGAAATTTTACGCGTCGGTGCGTTTGGATATTCGTAGAGTAAGCCAGTTAAAAGAAGGCGATGTCGTATCCGGTAACCGTGCCCGTGTGAAGGTGATCAAAAATAAACTGGCACCTCCTTTCCGTCAGGCAGAATTTGACATTGTGTTTGGAGAAGGGATCAGCAAAGTAGGGGAAATCATTGACATTGGTGTGGATAAAGGCATCATTAAAAAAGCCGGATCCTGGTTCTCTTACGAGGATACAAAATTAGGACAAGGCCGTGATTCGGTAAAAGCCTTGTTTATGGAGAACCCTGATTTGGCAG
>CAZMHW010000352.1:0-4599 GCA_964566105.1 uncultured Akkermansia sp. | reverse complement strand
GTAACAATACTGTCCATGATAAGAACCATGTTCAAATAGACATTTGCGGACAAAGCTTGCTTGAATGTACTGAAAACTTTTACGTTCAAAAGTTTTTGTCCGGGATCGTAAGTGCTTGTAACATCCAGTTTAACCGATTGAGGTTTACTTAATTCGCTGGCTACATTTGTTGCCCAGGCGCTGTAATTTTGCGGGTACGCCCCGTTGACCAACATTCTGTTAACACTACCTTTAGGTAAACCTGCATTTGACATTCCGAAATTTTTCCCGTCATCCCATTCAGTGGCAGCAGGATCTCTGAAATCTTCGAGATAGGCTCCCTTTGGCGCTGCAAAAGTTTTGCTAACGTGATTGGCTATAACAACCAGCTTGTTGCCGTATATTTTCGAAAGCTCTTCGGCTTTTTCAGCTGCCCGTGGACAATTACCGCAGGTGTGTCCGGTATAATCTTCAAGAAGTACTTTCCGGGTATTACTTACCAGGGAGTTCGTGTGGACAACCATGATTGCACTGTCTAAAGTGCACAAAGGTTTTTCAGGTGGAATCCGTGAAGGAACTTTGTCGCAACTTGCAAAGGCAAGAGCAATTAAGAAGAGGAAGCTTATTTTTTTCATGAGACTCAATTCTTATACCAAATTTACTAAAAACTACTGGTTAATGAAAGTGTTAAACCGTTCGAGGCAGGAACCGTTCTGCAGACCCCTCCCACACAAAATATACCAGCACTTTGCTTACCATAACTCACGGCAATACGATGCGGACCTTCGTTGTATCCGAATGTTCCCAGATAATAGTGGATTTGCAGATCACTTTGCGGATTACCGTAATTGTATTGATCGTAAACTGCCACAAACCAGTTTCCGGTTGGAGTCCATTCGATCAAAGCAGCAGCCCAATTCCCTCTGGCTACCAGATTAGAGTTTGTGATCATGTCTTGCTTTTCGGCAAACAGGCCCTGCAATTCGATACGTATGGTGGAAGAAGATTTGTATTTATAACTCAGATCTATAACCCCAATAGTGGATTTTAAACTTTGATATCCTGAGTTGTCAGTGCCAAATTGCACAATGTTTCTGTTATAGAATTGATTAGCGAGCACGAAGGTACCTTTTAGCTTCTTAGTCATTTTCTTATTGACTTCTATGAAAACATCATGGTAATAAGCACTTCCAATATCCGTCCAGTTTGTTTTATAATAAGTTTGCGATGTTAATGAATCATTAACGCCAATAGGCTTTAACCCGTTAGCAACAGATCCGTTTATTGTAATTTCGGTTCCGTAGGCACCACCCAGAAAAGTTCCTTTTTTGAATTTATACTGAAGTTCGGCCATGCCACCTATTTCACCTTTGAGCTGGGTGGCATAAGGGTTGAGTGCTAATAAAGAGTAAGTGTGTGGTCGCGTTGTAGCAGGAATATAATTTATCAAAAGACTTTGAAGCGATTCATTTCTGTCACTTCTAAAACTCATGTTATCCACCCGTTTACCCTGAAGCAAAAAAGAAAACCCTTTTGTAGCGTAGGAGAGAGAACTGAAAAGCACCTCGCCATATTTATAGGAGAATTTATTATCAGCCGATGGATCGTTAATTTTGTAGGCGTATTCCGTTGAAAAGTTAAATCCTTCACGGATTATATTGATCCTACCCCCGTATGTGGCCACATTTTCCGGAAGAACAAGTGTTGGATCTTTGTCGCTTTGATATTTACTTACAAAACTCCCGCCTAAGATAATACGTGTTTTCTTTTTGCCAAGAATAGAGTCGAATAATTCATTTAAATTAATTTCTCCGTCCGCACCCCTTACAATTCCTTGACCTACAGTAAAAAAGTACCGCTGTTTTCCAACTACGCCTTTAAGAGTAATACCTTTTTTTGGGGCGCTGATAACCCGGATACCATCAATTGAATTGTCATAAAGGAGCCCGGGTTCATAATACGCCCGGAGCATTAAGCCACTTCCGAATTGCTCGTAAATGTTACCAACTGTAATGTCAAGCAAGTCTGTCTGGTATCGTGCGAATCTGTTAACAAGGCCTTGTCCCTTGTAACGCGTATCGAAGCCCTGTCTTACGTTATTATAAGCCTCGTACCGCATTCCCGCAGAGAAATGACCTTTATTGTAGTTGATGTTAGCAAAAGCATTGGAGAGAAATTTTTCTGGAACTTTGGGAGCGCCAATTAAAGAATCAGGCTGATAGTACTGGGCGTCAATCTGAAAATTACCGTGGATAGCACCCATGTCGGCTGCGGGAGCTTCCTGAGCTTTATAATTTATTGCACATAAAAACAAAAAAGTACACAGTGCCGGTCTTAAGACAGCCTTATTCAATCTCATAGCTTAATGTAAGTGGTTTAGTGTTTTAATTTCTCGCCCTTTGCAAGTGCCTGAACGTTTTCGTAAAGTTTATCCTCGTCACCGTCAGAATAGGAGTTATGACTCCAAACAATTTTCCCGTTACCATCTACTAAAAAAGTATGTGGTACATTGTTTACATTCATAGCCCTCTTAAAATCCTGGTTTTCATCGATGTATACTTCGTACTCCCAGCCTTTAGATTTTACGTCCGTAACCACTTTGCCTGAACTTCTGGCATCGTCAATAGAAACAGCGATCAGTTTTACTCCGGTTTCTTTCACCCAGTCGCCATAATTTTCTGCAATGGCATCGAGTTCTTTTTTGCAGGGCTTGCACCAGGTGGCCCAAAAACTGATGATAATTGGCTTGCCGTTGTTGCTGAAGGTATTGGAATTTACTTTACTTCCATCCAGTTTTTTGAGGGTGGCGGCCGGAATTTTGTCTCCATCGCCATTTAAAGTAATAAATGAGAATAATGTGAGGGTTAAAAGGGAAAGAATTATCTTTTTCATATGTCTTTTTCTTAAGTATTTACCAATTATCGAGCCACAATTATAGGAAAAAATTCGGGATATAAGTGTTAACACTTTTTAGGAGGTCGCTTTTTTAGCTTATTTGGTAAAGTAAATTTTTAAACTGCAATAAATACCTAATTTTGCCCCACATTTATGAATACTTCGAAATCGGCAGGGCTTTTTGAAAAGGCCAAAAACTATTTTCCTGGAGGGGTTAATTCCCCTGTCAGGGCATTCAGAAGCGTGGGTGGAACCCCACTTTTTATTGAAAAAGGAAAAGGTTCTCACATCTGGGATGCGGATGGCAATGAATACATTGATTATTGTTGCAGTTGGGGACCCCTTATCTTAGGCCATGCTGATGATTCGGTTCTAAACGCTGTGGACAAAACCATGCGGAAAGGAACTTCTTTTGGAGCTCCTACCCAGCTCGAAAATGAGTTGGCAGAACTGATCCTTTCCAATAACAAGTACATACAAAAATTGCGTTTTGTGAGCAGTGGTACCGAAGCAGTAATGAGTGCCATTCGTCTGGCCAGGGGCTTTACCAAACGGGATAAAATTTTAAAATTTGAAGGCTGTTATCATGGACACGTGGACTCCCTTCTTGTAAAAGCAGGCAGTGGCTTGGTAACCTTTGGAAATTCCAGCAGCGCCGGCGTACCCGCTAGTTTTGTAAATGAAACTATTACAGTGCCTTTAAATAATAAAGAAGCGGTGGAAGCCGCTTTTTCAAACTACAAAAACGAAATTGCCTGCATTATTATTGAGCCCGTGCCTGCTAATAACGGACTTCTGCTTCAGGCAAAAGATTTTTTAGGTTATTTAAGAGAGCAGTGTAGTAAAAACGGAAGCTTATTAATTTTTGACGAAGTCATCAGCGGGTTCCGTATGAGTTTTTGCGGGGCAGCCGGGCTCTATGATATTCAACCGGATATTATTACCTATGGAAAAATCATTGGCGGAGGTTTCCCAGTTGGAGCGTACGGCGCAAGCAAAGAAATTATGAGTTGTGTGTCGCCGGAGGGAGCTGTATACCAGGCAGGAACACTGAGTGGTAATCCGGTGGCCATGACCGCTGGCATTGCTCAGTTGAGTGCCTGTTTGGAAAAGGATTTTTATACAGATCTTGAAAAGAAAACAAAGTATCTGGTAGAAGGAATCAACAAAGTAAATCCTTTTAAATTGTTTAAGTTATTTCATCTTGGTTCTATCTTTTGGATTGCGTTTACCGAAAAGGAGCGTATTTCTTCTGCAGAAGACATTGATGCAAACAGTATGAGTTATTTTAAAACACTTTACCATACCTTGTTGGAAAACGGCGTATACCTGGGGCCAAGCGGATATGAAGTGGGCTTTGTGAGCAGGGCGCACAGCTATGAAGATCTGGATAAAACTATAAAGGCCTTTGAAATGAGTTTAAATAAATTAGTGTAATTTTATAGAGATTTAATAAAAATGAAGACAGTAGATTCAATTAATTTTTCGAATAAACGCGCTGTTATCCGCGTTGATTTTAATGTGCCTTTAAACGACGCGTTTGAGGTAACAGATTCCACCCGTATCCGCGCTGCTATCCCAACATTAAAAAAGATCTTAAAAGATGGTGGAAGCATTGTGTTGATGAGTCATTTAGGCCGTCCAAAAGAAGGGCCAACCAACAAATATTCACTTAAACACATTGTTTCTGAAGTAAGCAAACAATTGGGCGTTCCGGTTCAGTTT